>JAGREQ010000249.1 GCA_020446465.1 Novosphingobium sp.
ATAGGCAAAGCCAATTATCAGTTCGCCAAGGAAGACCATCATCGTGATCCAGCCCGGCCAGCCCGTCAGATCGAGACTGACAGCCCAGGGAAACAGAAACGCTGCTTCGAGATCGAAAATGATGAAAAGGATGGCGACGAGATAGAAACGCACATCGAACTGGCTGCGCGGATCTTCAAACGCAGGAAATCCGCATTCATACTCAGCCAGCTTGTCGGCATTGGGCTGGTGGCTGCCGGTGAGGCGGGAAACACCCATCGGCAGGAACACGAACAGCGCCGACAGCGCGAGCGCGATCCCCAGAAAAATCAGGATCGGTAGATATTCTGACAGATCGACCATCGCGTCTCTCAAACGGGTTTGTCTGCCCTGAGGGCAAACGGATTGATTCCGTGCAACTTGTGCATTTGCGAGCGCACTAGTCCGGGCTTGCCCGTGGTGCAAGGGGGTCGCGGCCTTTTCTGCCCAGCATGACAGTCAGCCCCGCCCTCACGTAGCCAATTGTGATTGCATAAGCGTTGATTGTGGCGCTATCTGCACGGCTTTACAGCGACAGCAAGCACGGTCGGCACGTTTCGACCATTTTTGAAGGCTTCTCTTCAAGTCTTGCAGCGCATCCACAAGTCGAAAGGCAAGACAAGAAATGGCAAGGTTTTCCGACGATGATCCTATCGTCATCGTATCTTTTGCACGCACGCCCATGGGCGGTATGCAGGGTGCACTGTCCGACGCCGCAGCCACGGACCTTGGCGCCACGGTGGTCAAGGCAGCCGTTGAGCGGGCTGGAGTCGCAGGCGAAGACATTGACCGGATATACATGGGCTGTGTGCTCCCCGCAGGGCTTGGTCAGGCGCCTGCCCGCCAGGCCGCGATAAAGGCCGGCCTGCCCAAATCCGTTGAAGCCACCACCGTCAACAAGGTGTGCGGATCGGGAATGCAGACAATCATCATGGGCGCCGAAGCTCTGGCGGCAGGCAGTGTTGACGTGGTGATTGCAGGCGGCATGGAAAGCATGACCAACGCGCCTTACCTTCTCAAGAAACACCGTTCGGGCGCACGGATCGGCCACGATATGGCTTACGATCACATGTTTCTCGACGGGCTGGAAGATGCCTATGACGCCGGGCGCGCCATGGGCACTTTTGCACAGGACACCGCCAACGAATACCAGCTCACACGCGAACAGCAGGACGATTACGCCATCGAATCCCTGCGCCGCGCCAATGCCGCTATCGATTCCGGCGCCTTCGCGGATGAGGTCGTCCCGGTGACGATCAAGAGCCGCAAGGGCGATGTTGTTGTCGATATTGACGAACAGCCCGGCAAAGGTCGTCCGGACAAGATCCCCACCCTGCGCCCTGCCTTTGCCAAGGACGGGACGATTACGGCGGCATCGTCCTCCTCCATTTCCGATGGTGCGGCTGCTGTCGTCGTCACGCGCGAAAGCACAGCCAAGGCGAAGGGCCTGAAGCCGGTTGCCCGTATCGTGGCGCTCGCAGCCCATGCGCAAGACCCCTCCCTGTTTACCACAGCTCCGGTTGGCGCGATGGAAAAGGTCATCGCCAAGGCAGGCTGGAAGGTGAACGACGTTGACTTGTTCGAAATCAACGAAGCGTTCGCATGCGTATCAATGTTCGCAATGCGTGACCTTGGCATTCCGCATGACAAGGTGAACGTCAACGGCGGCGCGACGGCCCTTGGCCATCCCATCGGCGCCAGCGGAACCCGCATTGTCGTGACGCTGATCAACGCGCTCAGGACACAGGGCAAATCTCGCGGCGTGGCGAGCCTGTGCATCGGCGGGGGTGAGGCAACTGCACTGGCGATCGAACTCGTCTGATCGCACTATGCTGGCGGCGCAAGCAATGGCTGCGGGGCAATTACCTTAAAGCTATTCAGTCGCCGTCAGCGCCCTGCCCCCAGATACGGTTCTGGCCAATCCAGGCCTTGCGCCCCTCCACCGTAAAGCGGCACCAGCCCGCTTCGCAGTTGCCGAGTTCTCCCACTACCCCCGGCTCTGCCTGCCACATCAATGCAGCATCAGCCGACGGGCCAGCCCGCATCGGCGCAGGCGCCTTGCCTGTCACGATACCCATGGGACGCAGGCTCAAGAAACGGGCGACCAGCCAGCCTGTCGCTCCGTCCGGGTCCTGGACGAGTCGCCATCCTTCCTGCACCCGCAAGACCTTCAGTGGCAGACCGTTGCGAAGATAGACCCATTTGATAGGATAACTCTCACTCGGCCCGACTCGCATATTCACCTTGTCGACCTTGATCGAGGCCCAGTAGGGCACTTCGCGATCCTGCGATTGCGCCTGTGCGCCTGTGCTGACAGAAGCCAGAATGAATAAAATTGCGATCGTCACGAACTTTGGCATGGCTCGCCTTCTAAAGGCAAATGGATACAGCCTTCAAGCCGGCTCTACGGGTTCTATCCCCCGACTTAGGCATTATGGATAGCATCCTTGGGCTTGACCACACTCGCGCACCATTCATAAGCAAAAACCATGACTCAGCAGGCCCGATCATCCCCCCAGCGCCGCGTGGAAGGGCTTCCGCGCATCACACTCACGCGCAAGCTCATGCCCGAAGTCGAACAGCGAATGCAGGATTTGTTTGATCCTGTTTTCAATGTTGACGATCACAAGATGTCGCGTGACGAGCTGATCGAAGCCATGCGAACCAGCGATGTTCTGGTGCCTTGCGTGACAGATCGGATTGATGCCGAAATGCTGGCAGCAGCGGGTGACAGGCTGGGGCTGATCGCCAGTTTCGGCGCAGGTGTCGATCACATCGATCTGGTTGCCGCGCATGACAGGCAAGTCATCGTCACCAATACACCGGGCGTATTTACCGAAGATACAGCAGACATCACGATGGCGCTGATTCTGGTTGCGCCGCGCCGCATCGGCCAGGGGATACGGCTGTTTGCAGCAGGAAAGTGGGAAGGTTGGGCGCCCTCGGCCATGCTGGGCCATCGCATTGGCGGAAAGCGCCTGGCAATTGTCGGCATGGGCCGGATCGGGCAGGCCGTGGCCCACCGCGCCCGTGCCTTTGGGCTGGAGATCGTTTATCACAATCGCAACCGGCTTCCCGAAGCATTGGAAAACATGCTGGGTGCGCGTTACGAACCCGATCTCGACAAGATGATTGCCGAAGCGGACATTCTCTCTCTCAATTGCCCTTCAACCCCTGAAACGCGCTGCTTGCTCAATGCACGCCGGATCGCGCTGATGAAACCGGATTCCTACGTCATCAATACAGCGCGCGGCGAATTGATCGAAGAGGACGCATTGTTCGAAGCCCTGCGCGCAGAGCGTATTGCAGGCGCCGGCCTCGATGTATTCAGGCATGAACCCGACGTTGACCCACGATTGCTTGACTTGCCCAATGTCACCGCATTGCCGCACCTCGCCAGCGCCACAATGGAAGGGCGCAGCGCTGCCGGGATGAAAGTTGTTGCAAACATTCAGGTCTGGACGGACGGCCATCGCCCGCCAGATCAGGTATTGCACGGCCTCGTTTGAACGAAGAATCGCGGCTTCTTCAGCAAAGCTTGTGCGAGCCGCAGCTTCTGGCATAGACGGCAACCAGAACGCAGACAGGATACGGGATCGCGCCGCCAACCTGCGGCAGGAGGGGCATGTTTCAATGAAGCGCATATACGCCACAATGGCCGCCGTGGGCGCGGCTTTTGCTCCTGTGTTCGCACTGGCGCAGTCCGCAACCCAGCAGGCAGCGCCCGCTGCCGCACCGGTCGTGATGGGGACAAACCTGGCGATGGGT
>JAGREQ010000250.1 GCA_020446465.1 Novosphingobium sp.
TTAACGAGAGGCGACCCGGCGTTTACTCTGGTTCAGGTTGAAGCGAATGATCTTATCATGATCGTCGCCTTCGCGCCCATTGTCGCGCTGCTGCTGGGCGTTACCGATATCTCGGTGCCGTGGGAAACGCTGCTGCTTTCGGTCGCGCTCTACGTTGTTGTGCCACTCGCGGCGGGCGCTTTTGTTCGCAGCCGCCTGCTTGCAAACCATAACGGCGATAAGCGCGCGGTGTCGCATTTTACAGGCCGCATGAAGCCGCTTTCTATCATTGGCTTGCTGCTGACCGTCCTTTTACTGTTCGGCTTTCAGGCGGAAACGATAGCCGCGCGGCCAATCCTGATCGCCCTGATTGCCGCACCGATCATCGTTCAAAGTTACGGCATCTTTTTCATCGCTTATGGCTGGGCCAAAGCATGGAAAGTGCCACACGCGATTGCCGCACCGTGCGCCCTTATCGGTACGTCAAACTTCTTTGAACTGGCAGTGGCCGTTGCCATTGGACTGTTCGGCCTTGGCAGCGGGGCAGCACTTGCCACAGTCGTCGGCGTTCTTGTGGAAGTGCCTGTGATGCTCTCGCTCGTGGCTATCGCCAACCGGACAAGAGCGCATTTTCCCGCAGCCTGATTTGCCTGTTACCACCGTCAGCGGGCAGGAATGCCATCGTTGCGATACACGCCATTGGCCCGCGCAATCGGGGTTTCACCCACCCGGACAATGCTCTGCATGAAAACGAGGTTCTTCGTTACACGCAACATTGAAACATCAGCCTCCACCAGGTCGCCCCGTTTGGCAGGGCGCATATAATCAACCGTGAGGTTGATTGTCGGGCAGTGCATGTCCGGGCGCGTATAACAAACGGCGATATTGGCATCGATGAACGTTGCCATCGCCCCGCCGTGCAGCCCTTCAACCGGGTTCGTGTGCTGCCTGTCGACGCGAAACGCCATACGGCTGTTTGCCCGGTCCATATAGACGGGGCCGAACAACTCGCCAAAACCGCCTCGCATGACCCACAATTCATACCCCGGCGGCAATGCAACAAACTGTTCGTCACGCATCAAGCTATCCACTTCCAACCACAAAAAATCGCGATCCGGTTGGTGACATGAACGGACGCGCGATGGAAGTCATGCAGGAATACTTTGACAAACATAGTTGCACGAGGGCAGGCGCAGACAGGATACGTGAACGACCGCAAGCGGAGGATGAGGAATGAGCCAGTTCAACGAAAGCGATTACTTGCGCCACACGCCCGACGAAACTGGCCGGATGCGCGATTCCCTGTTCTTCCAGACCATGTTCGGCCCTGAACAGCTTGGTTTTCAGGCATATCTTTATGTGACCGGCGAAGGAAAAGCAGGGTTCAACGTTATTCTATGGGGCGAAGGCAAACCTGTCGGGTTTGATCGCACCGAAGGCGAAGTGCCAAAAACCATGGACTTCGACAATTTCACGCTTGGCCCGCTCACCATCCGCAACACCGGACTGGGTGCGCCATCGCAGCTGACCTACAGCGGCGAAAAGATGCAGATCGACTTTACCTTTACCGGCAGCCACCCCCCCTTCAGCTATCATTCAAATCCCGACGGGCTGCCCCGCTGGTTCGCACGCAATCGCTTTGAACAGGGCGGACGGTTGACCGGCTTCATCGAAAGCAAGGGCAATCGCTATACGATGAAGGATCAGGCAGGGCATCGCGATCATAGCTGGGGCAATCGCAACTGGGCTGCACCACAGCACTGGAAGTGGTTCTGCGCCTATACGCCCGATGGCCAGACAGCGCTCAACGGCTGGGTCTGGATCTGCCGTGGCGAAATCGGCTATGCTGGCTTTATCCATCGCGATGGCCGCACTGTTCCCATCGCCACTATCCGCGACAAGGCGCAATATGACGCCGACATGAGCCAGCGGCGGCTGGATGCCGTTCTGGTCGACATCAACGGCAATGAAACCCATCTGGTGCTGGATCGTTTCGGCCTGATCAAATTGCCAGCCGGCGACAAGTACGGCACGCTCATTCAGGAAGCAGCATGCTCCGCGACAATCGATGGCGCCCCAGGACTAGGCCAGTTCGAAACGCAATGGCAGCAGTCCTACGTCGACCAATTGCGGGACACAGGCGCCTATAAATGAGCTGGCAATGGGATAACAAAACGCTGGCGCGTCTAACGCGTTTCCTTTCGGAACGCGGGCTGGCGGACAGCACGGATATTCGTCCGGTGCCAATCGGCGATGGGCATTCCAACCTCACTTACAGGCTGGAGGGCACGATACAGCCGATGGTACTGCGCCGCCCGCCACCGCCGCCCTTTCCGCCCGGTTCGAATGACGTGCTGCGCGAGGCCCGGATTCTTGAAGCGCTGGCCAGCACCAACGTCCCGGTGCCGCCGGTGTTCGCGACGGCGCAAGAGGGCGAAGTGCTGGATGTGCCGTTTTACCTGATGGCTTTTGTCGATGGCGACATCATCACAAAAGACATGCCCTCCGCCTATGCAAGGCCGGACCGCGCCGAGGCCATGGGCTATGAACAGGTGGACGTGATCGCCCGGCTTCATGCCGTGGATTGGCAGACCATTGGCCTTGACGACCTGGGCCGCCCCGAAGGTTTCAACGCCCGGCATCTAAAGCGCATTTCATCGCTCGTGCGCGACAAGGACGGTGGTTTGCAGCCTGCCTTTGCCCCCTTGCACGATTGGCTCGCTGGCAATTGCCCTGCTGAAAGCGGGGCCGCAATCATTCATAACGATTGTCGTATCGGCAACGTGATCTGGACGCCGGGCGACCCGCCCCGCATCATCGCCATCCTTGATTGGGAACTGGCAACCATTGGCGATCCGCTGCTGGACCTTGCCTATCTGATCGCATCGCTGCCGCGCGATAGCGCCGCGCGCCAGCCGGTGCAGGATCTGGCCACGGCCTGCCTTGTCGATGGTTTCCCCGATACGGCCCACCTTGCGGCACGTTATGCTGACAGGACAGGCGCACAGCTCGACAATCTGGGCTGGTATCTGGCGATGGTGAACTGGAAACTGGCCGCGCTCTATGCCTATTCACGGCGCAAGGGCGATGACCCGTATTTCGATGACGACAGCCATGTCGCCCGCTTCCTTGCGGAAGCGGCATGGCACGTCGCCAACGGATAATTCGTCAGGCCATAAAGCCTTTCAGGCGCTGGGAAATGATGGCTTCGGCGTCTGATACGATGCCCTCGATCAGATCCTTGCACGTCGGGATGTCGTGGATCAGGCCCTGAATCTGCCCGGCCCACACCAACCCGGCGCCTATATTGCCCGTCTCCAGCGCCTCCCGGCCCTTGGCTCCCGAAACCAGCGGCTGAATGTCCTTGAACTCCGAATCCGGACGTGCCGAAATCTCGATGACTTCATCGGAAACGCTGGTCTTTGCCACGCGCCCGGTATTGTGGAACTTGCGGAATATAAGGTTGGTCGCACGTTCGTCGTTATCGACGATCAACTGTTTGATATTCTGGTGAATTGGGGCCTCGACAGTCGCACAAAAACGCGTGCCCATGTTGATGCCTTCGGCACCCAATGCAAGCGCTGCGGCCAGCCCCCGGCCATCGCCGAAACCGCCACTGGCCAGCATGGGCACTTTGACCTGATCTGCCGCCGCCGGGATCAGCACCAGGCCCGGAACGTCATCTTCGCCGGGGTGTCCGGCACACTCAAACCCGTCGATCGAGATGATGTCAGCACCCATTTTCACGGCAGAAACAGCGTGACGCACAGCCGTGCATTTGTGCAGCACGATGATCCCGTGGGCCTT
>JAGREQ010000251.1 GCA_020446465.1 Novosphingobium sp.
GTCGCATGCGGTTTGGGTGTTGACGCGGCAGATTTGCTCCGAATGCCCTAAGCTCGGCGGCATGCTCCGGCTTGAAGGTGATCCAGCGCATCGCTGACATCTTGCACATCGCTGCTGAAGAAGTGTTTTGGCCACCCGGATCGAGACATGGAAATGCACCTCTCCGCTCCATCGCAGACTGAAAAAGTGGAACGCCAAGCCTGCTATCCGCCGCAATGACCTCGGATCACGATATTGTTACACCTCTCAAGACTGCGGATAACCGAACCGAACTGTTCAGATTTTTCAAATGCCCCAGTCCTCGCGGGCTCATCGCCTGCGAAAATCTCTCAAAAGCCCATCCACAAGCCATGAATAATCAATCCACCTGAATAATAACAAAAATACCGAAACGGTATGCGCCATTATTTCTAATGTGCTCGCCAATTATAATCGCGCTAGATATTGATATCGGCTATAGTCCACCGCTATCCGCTATCATTCGCAAATGTCAGCAGAAATGCACAATTAAATCAATATGTTAATTAATAATTTTCCGCACCGCGGAGGAAATATTAATAAATTGCTGCGTTGCGGCGAAAATATCGTAAGATCGTCACCGGTCGGCACTCTGGATCACTCCGGATATTGATTTCGAGACCGCTCGGTGAGATTTCTGAATAACGAATCACCGGAGGCTGCAATGTGGTACATTACGAACCCCTATGAGGCGATGCGCGTGAGAATTCGCGAGCGTGGCTCATCCTTCGCTGCAATAGCACGGGAACTTGGCGTGGACCCATCTGCTGTTACCCACGTGGCAAAGCAAAACCACAAGTCTGAACGAATTCTGGCAGCGCTTGCCCATCATGCCGATATGACGCTGGAGGAATTAAAGGCTCCCACAAGCGAAGCCAAAAAACCCGCCGATCTCGAAAAGGAGGCCGACATGTCATCATAAAACGAAAAAAGCCCGGGTTGCAGCCCGAGCTTCTCGCGAGGATCAATGACCCCGTTTGCTAATGTCATTGATCCTTCCTTTTCACCTCCATGTCAACCGAAAACGCGGGCGCAGACGCCACCGCGCATGGAGAAATTTGTTTCTGGAGAATCAAAATGACGATCAATTCCGACGCGGAGGGCGCCTCCGGCGTCCAGCTTCCGCTCATGTCCCGCTCGCCCCGCGAAATCAGCATGCGATCCCGGTACAGTTGCCGGGGCTGGACCTGGATCACGCGAAAATCTGACGGACGGCGCATTCGCGTCCAGTTCGAAAGCCTGCTGGAATTTCTAGTGAGCCACATGGTCGCCACGCGGGCGAACTTTGCCGATCTGATCGAGCAGCCATTTGAGGTGGCCTACGTCGATGCGACGGGCCGTGAGCGGCGGCATACCATCGATTTTCTTGTGATACTGGATGACGGCACAAGGCTGGCTACGACGGTAAAACCTGCCACCAAAGTTACACAAGAGTTTCGCGAGGAACTGGCAGCCGTGAAGCGGCACCTGCCGAGTGATCTGGCCGATGATCTGATCCTTGTCACCGACAACGACTTCACCCGCGCGCAGGCTCAGAACGCCCTTCGCTTTATCGAGTTCACAAAGAAGCCTGATCCCGACGCGGATAACGCGCTGATCAATGCGATGAAGTCACTCCATGGCATCGTGAAAATGACCGATCTGACCGCGATGACCGGTATTGCCGGTCGCGGTTACCGCGCCGCGTTTCGTGCCGCCTTTTGTGGCCAGATACGCGTGCTGACCGAGGGCATCATCGGGCAGCATTCACTTATCAAAATGGGGGATGCGGCATGACCTTCAGTTCCATTCCCGCCTCCCGCGCAATCATGCGGTCTATGCCACCGGGGTCTACCGTGAAAATTGCGGGCACCGTATATGCGCCAGAGTCCTCCGACATGCAGGGCATCATGCTTCGTCGCATGGATTCCACGGAAATCGTCGAATTTTTCAGATGGGAAGACATTGCAATCCTGCGCGCCAGTGGAAACTGGCGCTACGATCCTCCACCACGGATCGCCACAGGGTCTGCTAGCTACACATGCGATCTGACACTGCTGTCCGCGAAAGCACGGGCAAAGATCGTCCTGATGGCCCGCGTCTTATCTGCGATCCATGAGCTTCATACTAAGGGCGAGGTTACATTTACCGACCGTGGCTTGGCAGAAGCGCTTCGAAAAATCGCACCGCAACTTGCGAAGGCGGAGGTCAACCAGCAGTTCCCGGGCCGTGCATTGCGCATGGGCGATCAGGTTGTGCTGGCGCAGCTTCCGTCGACCCGATCAATCCGGCGCGTCTATCGAAAATTCATCCGCGCAAACTTTGACCTCCGCGTTCTTGTCCGCAAACCTCCCCGGCAAGGTCACGCTGGAAGCTACTTCGAGCCGGAGGTCGAGGAGCTGATGCAGCAAGGGATCAGGGAGTTCGGCAAACTGGGCGGAAGTGCGCCCAGAACGGTGGCCGAAAATACCCAGAACATGATCAGGCGCGTGAGCAATGCGCGACTGGAAAAGGGCCTTTCCGCGCTGAAGATCCCCTGCATCAAAACCATCGAACGGCGTATCGCTGCTCTGGACCCGTTCGAAATGACCGCGCTTCGCGAAGGCATTGACGCTGCCCGCCGAAAGTTCGCGTCCAGCGGCCTTGGTGTTCAGCAAATGGCACAATTCCCCGGTGAGCGTATCGAAATTGATGAATGGGAGGTCGATCTTTGGACCTATTTCACCCGGATCGGCCTGACAAATGCGCTCCCACCCGAGATACTTGAAAAGCTTCCAAAGGGTCGCCGCTGGATTTATGCGATCATTGATTGCGCCACGCGCTGTATTCTCGCCCTTTTGGTAGTCAGGAACCCGAGCGCGGAGGCCGCGATGCGTGCGCTTCGTATGGCCTCCGTCGACAAGACAGAATACGCCCGAGCAATTGGCGCGAGAAGCGCTTGGTCTTTTTGCGCCGGGTTTTCTGTCGTTTGTGCAGATACCGGGGCCGCATTCAACAACAGCGACTTCCCCATCGCCGTCAACGACCTTGGGGCGACCATGCTCTTTCCGCCAGTTAAGATACCAGAACTTCGAGGCCACATCGAACGATGGTTTGGCAACCTGAGCCAGAACCTGATGCCGTATCTTTCGGGTCGAACATATCACAACCCTGTTGCCCGTGGCGACTATCCGACAGAACAGCTTACCGCGCTTGATGATGAAGACCTGACACGCGTTCTGTCGCTCTATGTCATTGACTACTATCACAATCGGCCACATCGCGGCCTCAATGGTCAGACACCGGCGCAGCGGTGGCGCGAATTGGAGGATCAGTTCGCCGTAACCGAACCCGCCGATCTTCACACTCTGCGCGCGGCCTTGGGCGTGGAATTCACCCGCAAGCCATCAAAGAAGGGGATCGAGCTTTTTTCGCACCACTATTCCTGCGACGCACTGCGTCGGCTCTGGGAAACCGGCAAGCGTTCCCGCCTTCGTGTCAAGGCCGATCCCGCTGACATCGGTGCGATCTCCATCGAAATCGACGGAAAATGGGAGACCGCCGAAGCTGTCACTGCAACGCCACTTTTCGGGATTTCCCTCGCCGAATGGGCCGAAAAATTCCGCGAGATCAAACAGCGCTATGCGCATGAGGCGGAACTGACGGAATCGATCCGCACCCGTTCCATTGAGGAAATCCGCGCCGTCAACAAGGCCGCACGCATTCGCGCGGGCGTGATGCCGGGTGAGCC
>JAGREQ010000252.1 GCA_020446465.1 Novosphingobium sp.
CCGCGGGCGGTCCGGGCGATCGGAAGGGCGCGGTGGAGGGGAAGGGTGTAGATCTCGGTGATATCAAGAACATTTGCAGCCATGAAGCCGCTTATGAGGAAACCGGCAATCAGGCGGTCAGCTACACAACCGGTGTCCCTGCGATGATTGGCAGTGCGATGGTGGTGCAGGGCAACTGGAAGGGTGACGGGGTGTTCAACATGGAAGAAATGGACCCCGATCCCTTCATGGATATGCTGAACGCGCAAGGCCTGCCATGGACGGTTGAGGAACTGGACGGGCCAGTTTCCTTCTGATGGAAACACGCGCGGGCGATCCGGGGGCATTTGTCCAGTTTGATCTCAATCGGGTGGATAGCCCGGCCTTCGTCGTCGATGCGGCAAAGTTGCGCGCAAACTGTCAGGTTCTGGCCGATATTCGCGATGCCGCTGACATCAAGGTGCTGGCGGCGCTCAAGGCTTTCTCCATGTGGTCGGTCGCGCCGCTGATTGGTGAATACCTCGATGGTGTCTGCACCTCCGGGCTGTGGGAGGCACGGCTCGCGTCAGAGTTTTACGACGGCGAAATCACGACTTATTCGCCTGCCTACAAGCCTCACGAACTGGAAGAAATCTGCCGCCTGTCCGACCATGTCGTGTTCAACAACCCCGCGCAGATCGAACGGGCTGCCCTCATTATCGAGCAGGCCCGGCTGACTGCGGGCGAGTTTGACATTGGCCTCAGGATCAACCCGATGGTGCCAACCGGAGAGGTGCCACGCTATGATCCCTCAAGCCCCGGATCGCGGCTCGGCTTTCCGATCGACCAGTTGACGGAAGAAATGATGGAAGGGGTGGATGGTATCCACTTCCACAACTTGTGCGAGCAGGATGTGGAGCCGCTGAAAGCGACGTGGGACAAGGTCTTCGACGCGATCGAACCGTATTTTGACCAGCTCAAATGGATCAATATGGGCGGGGGGCATCATATTACCCGCGCAGATTACCAGCGCGAGGAACTGGTGGAGTTCCTGCGTGATGCGCGCGAGGATACGGGCGCGGACATCTATATCGAACCGGGAGAGGCCGTGGCGCTTGATGCGGGGATTCTGATCGGCACCATTCTCGACACGCACTGGAACGAAATGCCTGTCGCCATCACCGATATTTCGGCCACCTGTCACATGCCCGATGTGCTGGAAGCGCCTTATCGCCCGGCCATGCTGCATGAGAACGCAGCGGATGACAGCGTGCCGCAGACGCGCCTTGGCGGGCCATCGTGCCTCGCAGGCGATGTCATTGGCGATTATCGCCTGCCGGTGGCGCCTCAGCCGGGGCAGCGAATCGCCTTTCTCGATCAGGCGCATTATTCGATGGTCAAAACCACGACTTTCAACGGTGTTTCCCTGCCGTCGATATGGTTGTGGGACAGCGAAACCGATGTGCTCGAACAGGTCAAAACCTTTGAATACCGGGATTTTCGGGATCGATTGAGCTGATTATCGCGTTGGAGCGTCGGGGGTGCCCAATTTTTCATTTGCGATTAATCCGCATCACGATATAGGCACCCTCCGCTGCCCCAAGGGGACTTCCTAACCGCAAGGCAGCTTGTCGTTTCATGGTTTTAAGCAAACCGTTTTGGGGGTCCCTTGCGTTGCACATCTATCCTGACGCTCGTTCTGTAATCCGCGATCTTTCGCCGGACGAACCGCTTATCCTCAATCGCCCGCATGCTGCGGCGCGTGCTGCCCGCTTCTTTGCAAAGAAGTTTCCGGGCAAATCGCTCTATGCGGTGAAGGCCAACCCCTCGCCAGAACTGCTGCAGATCCTGTGGGATTCGGGCATCACCCATTACGATGTTGCCTCGATTGCCGAAGTGCGTCTGGTGCGCTCTGTGCTGCCCGATGCGACGCTGTGCTTCATGCACCCGGTAAAGACCGCGAGCGCCATCCGCGAAGCCTATTTCACGCACGGGGTGAAGACCTTCAGCCTCGATACGCATGAAGAACTGGCCAAGATCGTTGCCGCGACGATTGATGAGGATGGCAAGGAAGCAGCCGACTTGCGCCTGTGCGTGCGCCTGCGCGTCAGCTCCGAATATGCCGAATTGAGCCTTGCCTCCAAGTTCGGGGTTGATCTGGCCGATGCGGCTGCGCTCTTGCAGGCAACGCGTCAGGTGGCGGACTGGCTGGGCGTGTGTTTCCACGTCGGCAGCCAGGCGATGACGCCCTTTGCTTATGTTCAGGCGCTGGAGCGCGTGCGCGCTGCGGTGGCGGAAGCTGGCGTGGTTATTGACATGGTGGACGTGGGCGGAGGCTTTCCGTCCGTTTATCCCGGTATGGAACCGCCGCCGCTGGAAGATTACTTCGATGTGATTGATCGTCACTTTGAAGCCCTGCCGATTGCCTACAACGCGGAATTGTGGTGCGAGCCGGGCCGTGCGCTCTGCGCGGAATACAGTTCGCTGGTGGTCAAGGTGGAAAAGCGCCGGGGCAATGAACTTTACATCAACGACGGGGCCTATGGCGCGCTGTTCGATGCAGCCCATGTCGGCTGGCGCTTCCCGGTTGCCTCGCTCTTGTGCGATAACGACGGCGAAGCGGTTGAAGATTTCGCCTGCTATGGCCCGACCTGCGACGATGCTGATTATATGGCCGGGCCATTCGTTTTGCCGTCGTCCATCCGCGCTGGCGATTATTTCGAAATCGGCATGCTGGGCGCTTACGGAACGGCAATGAAAACGGCGTTCAACGGCTTTGGCCCTGCGCTGGCAGTTACCGTTGCGGATGAACCGATGGAGAGCCTCTATCGCGGCGATCGTAGCGATCCGCGCGTGTCTGACAATGTCGTGAGCCTGCGCTGACACAACATACAGGGAACGGGGCAGGGCGCGACCTGCCTCGCCTTGCAGTCCCTGTCAGTTGCGCGACACGGCAACTTGCATGAATTGTGGCATGCTGCGCTGATTTTCGTTCAATGCCAACGGGTAATGTCCGGGCGGCAACGCGCCCAGCGGCATCCCAGCCGCAGCAAGGGCATAAGGCGATACGCGGTGGCGCGTAACCAGCCCACCTGCGCCATCGTTGACCAGCGGGGTTTCAAACTCAACAGCGATATTGGCATCTTCTGAGCGCACGACGGAGCAGACCGCCAACTGTCCGCCACCCAGATCGAGCACCAGATTTGTTTCTACGGGCACGCCGACAAGCCCATCAATCGATGCGCCCGTGCGCGAAAGATTGCGCATCACTGCATCGTAGCGGTGGTCTTCGTGGATGACGCCGATACGCCGGAACACGGACCGCCGTTCGGGCCTGTGCTGATCCGGTCCATCCGGTTCGATGCGTATTTCGCCATTGGCAACGCGTTCCAGCAATGTCGTCTGCGGCATGGCCTTGGCGTAAATCCACCCCTGGATAAAGCGCGCACCACGGGATTTGACGACCTCCAGCTGGTCAAAGGCTTCAACGCCTTCGACAGTGGTTTCCATGCCCAGCGCGTCAGACAGGCCGATGATGGCCGCGATGATCTTTTCGCTGTTCTTGTCCTTCTGGGTGCATGAATCGACGAAGCTCTTGTCCACCTTGATCTTGTCGAACGGGGCGGAACGCAGATAGCTGAGCGAGGAATAGCCCGTGCCAAAGTCATCCAGTGCCAGAC
>JAGREQ010000253.1 GCA_020446465.1 Novosphingobium sp.
GGCACACACTGGCCGCTCAACGGTTTTATCTATCCCGAATCGCCCAAAAGTTCGCAAGAACCGGCACAGCAGGAACTGGCTGATCCGATTGGATCAATTATCCTTGCCAGCGCGCGCTGATCAGTCAGCCTTTGCAACAGGCGGGTTTTCGCCCAGATCTTCATACCAGGCTTCGACCGGGCCAGTGAGCTTCAGCAACAGCGGACGGCCTTTGCGGTCCAGGGTTTTGCCAGCCTGCACTTTTACCCAGCCTTCGGAAATGCAGTATTCCTCAACATTGGTGCGTTCGGTGCCCTTGAAACGGATGGCCACGCCGCGCTGCAGCTTTTCTGCGTCAAAATGCGGGCTGGAAGGGTTGATCGCCAGCCGGTCAGGCGGGGTATCCGCGCCGGTTGCAGGCATTGCGGCGGCTGTGCTTTCAGGCGTTTGATCAGTGTTCTCGGTCATGCCTTGCCCCATAGTGGGGGCGATCTGACAGCGCAACGGCTTTGCATGGGTTGCACATGCCGGACGGTTAGATTGAACCCTTCGTCAGCGTGACGCTTGCCCTTTTGTCTTACCCTCGATAAGGGCGTGCGCCTGTTTGCAGGTGATCGGCCTGCGAGAGCTTCGTCGGATGCGGGCGTGGCGGAATTGGTAGACGCGCTGGTTTTAGGTACCAGTATCGCAAGATGTGGGGGTTCGAGTCCCTTCGCCCGCACCAGTCCAGCCCGCCCGGTTGTCTGGCAAATTTCTGATTTGGGAAGGCTTGAATTCAGTCATGCAGATTGTGGAAACCACTAACGAAGGCCTTAAGCGCGCCTATACGCTGACGATTACCGCTGGCGAAATTGCAGAGCGGGTCGATAACGAAGTGAAGCGGATCGCGCCTCAGGTGCGTATGCAGGGCTTTCGCCCCGGCAAGGTTCCGCCCAACCTTATCAAGAAGATGCACGGCGCTGCTCTCCATTCCGATGCACTGAACACCACGGTGCGCGAATCAGTGGATGAACTGATGCGCGAAAAGGAACTGCGTCCGGCCTTGCAGCCCAGTGTGGAACTGGGTGAAGGTTATGAAGAAGGCAAGGACGCCGAAGTGAGCGTCGAGCTGGAAGTGCTGCCGACGATCGAGGCACCCAGCATTGATGGCCTGAAGATCGAGCGTCTGGTCGTGCCTGTCAGCGACGCGCAAGTGGACGAATCGCTTGCCTCGCTTGCCAGCAACCAGAAGAGCTTCAAGGATGCGGCAAAGACGAAGAAGGCAGCCGAAGGCGATCAGGTCGTCGTCGATTTCCTTGGCAAGCTGGATGGCGAACCGTTTGAAGGTGGCAAGGCTCAAGAACAGGCCATTGAAATCGGTTCTGGCCGACTGATTCCCGGCTTTGAAGACCAACTGGTCGGCCTGAAGGCAGGCGAAGAAAAAGTCATTACCGTCACCTTCCCCGAAGATTATCCGGCCGAAAACCTGAAGGGCAAGGAAGTCACTTTCGATATCACCTGCCACAAGGTGAAAGTCGAAACCGAAACCACGGTTGACGATGATTTTGCCAAGGGCTTGGGCCTTGAAAGCCTCGACAAGCTGAAAGAACTGCTTCGCGGTCAGCTGGAACAGGAAACCAACGGTCTTACCCGCACCCAGATGAAGCGTTCGCTGCTGGATCAGCTGGCGGCAGGTCATGATTTCGCGGTTCCGCCCAGCATGGTTGATGCGGAGTTCGAGCAGATCTGGAACACGCTGCAACAGGAAGCATCGCGCGAAGAAGACCCTGAAGCCGCGATCAAGGAAATCGAGGCAGAGAAGGACGATTACCGGAAGATTGCCGAGCGCCGCGTGCGTCTGGGGCTTTTGCTTTCTGAAATCGGGCAGGCCAATTCAGTGGACGTGTCCGAGCAGGAAATGCAGATGTTGCTGGCGCAGGCAGCGCAGCAGTATCCGCAGGACCAGCGTCAGCGGTTTGTCGAGTTCGTTCGTTCCAACCCGATGGCTGCCGCGCAGCTTCGCGCGCCGCTGTATGAAGACAAGGTTGTCGACTTCCTGTTCGACAAGGCCGACGTGACTGAGCGCGAAGTCACGCGTGAGGAACTGGAAGCCGCGATCGAGGCGGACGAAGGCGAAGAATCGGCAAAGCCTGCTGCGAAGAAGAAGGCTCCGGCCAAGAAAGCATCATCCAAGAAAGCTGATGCTGATGCCGAAGCAAAGCCTGCTGCGAAGAAGGCGCCGGCAAAGAAGGCTGCGGCCAAGAAGGCTGCGGCCAAGGCTGATGCCGATGCCGATGCCGATGCAAAGGCTGACGAAACGCCTGCAGCAAAGAAGGCTCCGGCCAAGAAGGCTGCAGCGAAAAAGCCTGCTGCTGCCAAAGCTGATGCCGATGCCAAACCGGCGGCCAAGAAAGCTCCGGCCAAAAAGCCTGCGGCAAAGAAGGCTACTGCCGCCAAGAGCTGACTTTGATGTGCTACCCCCCGTATGGATTGCGCCGTATCGCGTGATGCGGCACAATCCTGGCAGGCAATGTATCTGCCAGGGGGGTAGTCAGTTTCATGGTCCCGCAATCCATTTTCGCCGTTCTACCAATGTGCACGAAGCGCCTGCGTGCCATCGCATTCGCATGGCTTGCAACTGTTGCGCTTGGCGGATGCTTTCTTGCTGACAACGACGAAGCCGATCCGATCGTGCCTGATACGGCGCTTGCCTATCCCTTGAAGGAAGGGCGAGCGCAGCAATGCAAGGTAGAGGACGATGGGCAGTCCAAATGCGAAAAAGCGCAGATAGACCGGCGCGAAGATGGCGGACATGACCTGTTCACCTGGTCCAGCGGTGGCGATGGCGAACAGTCCACCAGCTCTGCCAAGGGCTATCGTCTGCGGAAACTTTCCGGTGAAGGCGTCCCTGCCGATACCTATCTGGCGCAGGCCATCGCTGGCGATGCGGGCAGCCGTTACCTCGGTTTGCTCCGCCGCGTGGAGAAGGGCGGCTGGGAACAGCTGGAGCCGCAATGCGACACGCTGCCGGCACAGCGGTTTGTTGAATTTATGCAACAGGGCTGGATATTTACAACGCCAGACGCGAAGCTCAGCGATGTGACATGCTACATCAGTCGCGACGGCCTGACCGACGCGCGGCTCTATGCCATTCTCAGCGCGCCAAAAGGCACATCCAGCACAATTATCCACGACGGAAAATAGTCTGTTACTGGCCGGTTCTCGCCAAAGCGGGCGAGAATGGAGTTAATGCCCTTGAACATCGCGGGTAGCATCGCGAAATAGGCGGACCATACAAAACGAGGATTTCCATGATCGATCTGTTCGGCGCTTTCGGCGAGACACATTCAACCCAGGGTCAGTTCACGCGTGATCCTGAAACGGGCGCGCTGGTGCCTGTCGTGGTCGAGCAGACCAGCCGGGGTGAACGCAGCTTCGACATTTTCAGTCGCCTGCTGCGCGAACGTATCGTGTTCGTCACCGGACAGGTGGAAGACGGCATGGCGTCCCTGATCGTGGCGCAGTTGCTGTTCCTCGAATCGGAAAACCCGTCGAAGCCGATTTCGATGTATATCAACTCGCCGGGCGGCGTGGTGACTGCGGGCATGGCGATCCATGACACCATGCAATATATTAAACCGCGCGTTTCCACGGTTTGCAT
>JAGREQ010000254.1 GCA_020446465.1 Novosphingobium sp.
ATAAACGCCAGTCCGCGTATTTCATGCCACCAGTTTACACGGTCGGAACGCTGGCCGTCATCATGCGCCAATCCATGGTGAGCGCCTGTTTCCGCCTGAGTGCCGACATCTTCGGCTGGTTTATCGTCGCTGTTCACAGAGGGTGCGCCTCAATCACGACGAAGGCCTGCGCCCATGGGTGGTCATCGGTCAGTGTGAGGTGGATAACGGCCCGATACCCATCGGGGGTGATTTCTGTAAGCCTTGTGGCGGCCCCACCGGTCAGCGCAAGAGTCGGCGCGCCGGATGCTGCGTTGACCACGCCGATGTCGCGCATGAAAACGCCGCGTTTGAAGCCTGTTCCGACAGCCTTGGAAAAGGCCTCTTTAGCGGCAAACCGCTTGGCGTAAGTTCCCGCACGGGTGAACGGGCGCCGTGCAGCCTTGGTGCGTTCGATCTCTGTAAAGACGCGCATTTCAAAGCGTTCGCCGAATCGATCCAGCGAGTTCTGGATGCGTTCGATATTGCAGAGGTCAGACCCAAGGCCGATGATCATGCGCCCAACCCTGCGCCCGCCGACGGGCGCGCCGTATCCATCAATTCGCGCATGTGGCGCACTGCGTGTTCCAGCCCGGTGAAGATGGCTTCTCCGATCAGATAATGCCCGATGTTCAGTTCAGCCAGTTGCGGAATAACGGCGATGGCCTGGACATTGGCGTATGTCAGCCCATGGCCCGCGTGCGGCTCGATCCCGTTCTTGGCCGCGAGGGCCGCCATATCGGTGATGCGCTTTAGCTCTCGCGCGCGATTCTCTCGCTCGGCATGGGCATATTCGCCGGTGTGAAACTCCACGACTGGCGCGCCCAGTTTCATCGCTGCTTCGACTTGCCGTTCGCTCGCCTCGATGAACAGGCTGACCCGGATACCGGCATCGGCAAGGCGCGTGACAACAGGGTATAATTGATCGAACAGACCGGCTGCATCCAGCCCGCCTTCGGTGGTGCGCTCTTCCCGTTTTTCCGGGACAATGCAGGCAGCGTGCGGGCGATGGCGCAGCGCGATCTCGACCATTTCTGCCGTCGCCGCCATTTCGAGATTGAGCGGCAGATTGGTGGCGGCCTGAATCCGGCTGATGTCGTCATCGCGGATATGGCGACGATCTTCGCGTAAATGGGCTGTAATTCCATCCGCCCCTGCGGCAGCAACGATTTCAGCGGCGCGCACCGGGTCAGGATGGTCGCCACCGCGCGCATTGCGGATAGTGGCGACGTGATCGATATTCACGCCAAGGCGCAAGGGGCGGAGATGGGCTGGCATCGCGTTCGTCGCCTGTCAGGCTTTTGCGCGGCTACCCGGCTTGATTGCGGGTATTGCGGCCAGTTCTGGCGGGATTTCATTGTCGTCATAAGTGGGAAATGACAGGCTGATAAGCGGGTGAAACGGCACCCCCAGATCGACAGACCCGGCGGACCGATCGACCAGAGCCGCTGCGGCAATCACCTTGCCGCCCTCCGCTTCAACTGCGGCGATGGCTTCGCGGGAAGATAGTCCTGTCGTCACAACGTCCTCAACCAGAAGGATTCGATCATCCGGATTGATCGTGAAACCACGGCGCAGTTCGAAAGTTCCGGTCGGCCGTTCAACAAAAACAGCATCCTTGCCCAGTGCCCGGCCCATTTCATGCCCGAAGATGATTCCCCCCATCGCCGGAGAGACAACTTTTGTGATTGCCTGCTTCAAGTCGCGGGGCAGGGCGCTCGCAAGGGCGAGAGCAAGGCGTGCTGCACGGTCGGGATTCATCAGCACGCGGGCGCATTGAAGATAGTGGCCACTGTGCTTGCCCGAAGACAGGAGGAAGTGACCTTCAAGCAGTGCTTCGCTGGCCCGGAACTCGGAAAGGACCTCATTTTCAGTCATGTTGGTGATACTGCATCTCTTGATAAAATTGCTGTCGCGACAGTGCCGGCATTGCGTGCCTTGCACTGCTGGTTTACAAAAATATCCCTAGAACTGCTTGAGGCATGGGGCAAGCGCGCGTATAGGGCGCGCAAATCGCGCCTTGCCATAGGGCGCTCTGTGGCTTTAATGGCCGATTAATTGGACCGGACGTCTGGTCCACGCACAAGAGAGCGGAAAGCGTCTGAAACAATGAACTTTGGCGATTATGCCCGCAGGGGGGCGAACCTTTTGAAAACCGGTGTTTACACAGCAGTTGGCAGTGCCATGCTTGCAGGGATGTCTGGTGCGGCGCTGGCGCAGGATGCAGCCGCTGCTGCGCCCGATGCGGCGGCAACGGCGACGGCTGCTCCCGCAATTGCGCGCATGATGCCCGAAGCGGGCAAGGGAATGCCTGTCGATTCCGGCATCGGTTTTCAGGATCAGTATTCACCGATCGGCGACTATGCTCACTGGATGCACCAATCCGTGCTGATGCCGGTGATCGCCATTATCACGCTGTTCGTGCTGCTCCTGCTGCTGTGGGTCATGGCGCGTTACAACCGCAAGTCGAATCCGACTCCGTCGCGCACCAGCCACAACACTTTCATCGAAGTCGTATGGACGCTGGTGCCGGTTCTTATTCTGGTTGGCATCGCGATTCCCTCGATCGACCTTCTGGCAAAGCAGTACAAGTCCCCGCCGGCTGATGCCGTGACGGTTAAAATCACCGGCAACCAGTGGTTCTGGACTTACAGCTTCCCGGATAACGGCGATGCCGAATTCGATTCCAAGATGCTGAACATCCCCGGTGCGCCCGTCATCAATGCCGGTGTGCGCGAAGTTGGCAGCGACCCTTCGGATGGCCCAAGCCATCTTGAAGTTGATAACCGTCTGGTGCTTCCGGTTGGTGAGCCGATCAGGCTGCAGGTTACCGCATCGGATGTCATCCACTCATTCGCGGTCCCCTCGCTCTGGTTCAAACTGGATGCGGTGCCGGGCCGTCTCAATGAAAAGATGTTGTTTATCAAGGAACCGGGCGTTTATTACGGTCAGTGTTCCGAGCTGTGCGGCGTGAAGCACGGCTATATGCCGATCGCCATTGAGGCGCGTCCGCGTGCAGAATTTGACGCTTGGCTCGAGTCGATTGGTGGCACAGTCGGCAAGAAGGCAGAAGGCGGGGCTGCTGATGCAGCGCCGGCTAATGCCGAAGCGCCTGCAGCGGATGCTGCCGAATCCACCGAAGCGGCCCCCGCGGCCTGACGTTCGAACAGTACAAGTACAACAAGGTTGAGCTGAACTATGGCTACCACCGCCGATACTTTCCAGGGCCACGCAGAACCGCACGGTCACGAGCATGATCATGATCACAAGCCGAGCTTTTTCGCTCGCTGGTTCATGTCCACAAACCACAAGGATATCGGGACGCTCTACCTGATCTTCGCAATTTTTGCGGGGGTCGTCGGTGGTGCGATTTCAGGTATCATGCGCGCCGAACTTGCTGAGCCGGGTATCCAGTACCTGCAGTGGTGGACCGGGTTTCTGGGCGGTAATGCCGCCAGTTTTGACGAGGCGCTACACCTCTGGAACGTGCTGATTACGGCCCACGGGCTGATCATGGTGTTCTTCATGGTCATGCCGGCTGTGATCGGGGGCTTCGGCAACTGGTTTGTGCCGCTGATGAT
>JAGREQ010000255.1 GCA_020446465.1 Novosphingobium sp.
CCCTGCCGGTTGGTATAGATGGCGGCGGCAAGCGTGTGCCGCGCTTCGCCTTTGTTGAGACCGGCCTGACAGGCACGGCGCAGTTCCGGTTGTTCGAGCCAATCGAGCGTGAACAAAGTGCGCTCGATACGGCCCAGTTCAGCCAATGCAAAATCCAGCCTGTTCTGGCGTTTGTAGGCGGCAAGCTTTCGCAAGATTACTGACGGCGCCACCGTGCCATCCTTGATTGAGGCGACAATCCTGACGATGTCATCCCAATCAGCCTCGATCGCTGCGGTTTTGATGGTGCGGCCCATCAGGCTTTCGATGCCCTTGTATGTCGATGGCGCAGCGATCGAACCCAGTTTGCGGTCGGCAATATCGCGCAGTCGGGGCGCAAAGCGGAACCCGAGCAGGTGGCAGAGTGCGAAAACATGATCGGTCGCGCCGCCGGTATCGGTATAGTGCTCATGCAACGGAAGGTTGCCAGCGCCCAGGACAAGGCCGTCGAGCACGTAGGGCGCTTCACCTGCCGTCGCGGACATGATCCGTGATCCGAATGATGCGAAGTGATCGGAAAGGTGGGAATAGATTTTCACGCCAGGTTCGGTTCCATATTTGGCATTGACGTCCGCCGCCCCCGAACGGCTCCGCCCCGACCGGAAGAACTGGCCATCGGACGACGAACTGGTGCCAGCACCCCAATGCCGCGCGAAGGGTAACTCGTGGTGGGCTGAGATAATCATGGCCAGTGCGGCCTGATAATTGTCGGGGGAAAGGTACCAGTTGTGGGTCCATGCGAGCTGGGCATAGCTGACGCCTTCGCTGGCATTGGCCATCCTCTCCAGCCCGAGGTTGGTGCCGTCAGCCAGAATTGCGGCGAGTACCGTGCTGGGGTTGTCATGCTCCTTGCCTGAACGCAGGTCACGGAATGCGTTCAAAAAACCAGTGCGTTCGGCGACTTCAAGCAGCAGCTCGGTGATGCGCACGCGGGGAAGCAGGGTATCGAGCTTACGATCGAGGGCTTCAGCTTCCGGTGGGGTGACAGGCGGCATTTTCTGAAGCTTGAGCCGGTCTCGTTCGAGCGACACTCCCTCAAGCTTGTTTGCTTTCAACTGTTTGGCAAATCGGCGCAGCCGCCAGTCAAGATTTCGTGACCGGTCAGCGAGGTAGGACGCAGCATTTGAATCGAACGGAAGCGCATCGGCCACTTTGGCGGCGTCGCGCCGACCCAGCAAATAGGCATCGAAGCACTGATAGTTGCGGGTTCCCTCGATCCATACATCACCGGCGCGCAAACGATCGCGCAAGGTTGCCATGATCGCAATTTCATAACGTCGGCGGTCGATACGGCCGTTTTCGGTGATGAGGCGCTTCCATTGCCGATTGGGGAATGGCAGTGGAACGCCATCGGGAAGGTCGCGCGACTTTCGTGTGTTCGCATCGCGAATGACATCGATAGCCTTGAGTAGTGCCGATCCGCTTCCCGATGTCTTGAACGCGAAAGCGTCCAGAAATGCTGGGCTGAAACGCCGTAGCGTGGCGTAACGCTCGGTTGCCGTTACCAGTGCGTCCTCGCCGGCAAGATCAGCAAGGGCATCGACTTGGGCCCTTGCCGCAACAAGTCGGTGCCAGCCCACCGCTTCGTCAATCAATTCGAACGGATCGCCGCCATTCTGGACAGCCTCATCAAGTGCTGTGATTGTGGCACCAAACAGCCGCATAAGTTGCCCCACCGACTGAATGCTGTCTTGATAGCGACGTTCGCGCCCACGTCGGGCACGCGTGAACATGCCGCCGATAAGCCGGTCAAACATCTGGACCGCCGCGTCGGCAAGTCTGGCCTCAAGGTCGATCACTGCGGCCGTCAACGTCGCCCGCCTGCGATTGACACTGTAATCCGACAGGAGGAATGCCGGTGCCACGCCGCCTTCGCGGAGAAACTGGGTAAAGCGGAATTCCGGAATGGCGCCCCCAACTGCCGGGTCGACACTTATGCCGCGAACATAGCGCAGGCGCTCAAGCAAGCCATTGATATTGGCCGCAGTCGGGGCTTCTTTGAAATTACGCAACCACGCCAGCGGTGTCATGCCGAAATCCGGGTTGTTGATTACGAGTTCGTCTAGCCGTGTCAGTTCAGCAGAGCTGAGGCCTTCGACGATTGCGGCTGCGGCAGCTTTGCGTGCGCGTGCCCGGCCAGCAAGACCGGCGCGTTCCAGCGTGTCGCCTGACGGAAGAATGAACCGCTCACCCTTCAGGCCAACCATTAGGGCGCGAACAATCGGTTCACCTCTGTCTGTATACTCGGCGGCCTGCGCGGCAAGATTCAGGGCAAGTGCCAGGTCGCCGCGTCGAAACGGGCGTATGCCAAGATAACGCGCCACGAGATCGGCATGATCGGTACGTGTTTGCGCGCGCTGACCATATGCAGAGAAGGAGGAAGGATCGACGAATAACTGTGCCGCGAGGTACTGAAGAATGACGTCGGGAAGCCCGATCTCGGGTTGCAGACCAAAGCCGGGATGTCGCATCAAAGCGATTTGTGCAGCCAGACCGAGGCGATTTGCTGGACCATAGCGGCGCCCAACCAATTCAACATCTTCCGCGGAAAGGGTATAATGCCCAATGATCGCGATTTCCTCGACAGGAGGATCGAACAGGCGCTGTCGCTCGTCTCCGGTCAGAAGTCGGCGCCGTGCCATTTTGCTCTCCCGCTGAGTCGAACGACAAAATTAACACCAAAGCGGCTCGCGCTGGAGGGTGTCTATTCGTTGTAGATTGATCCCCGAGCAATCACCCGGCGCAGCAAGACAGTTTGGCGACATCCTTATCAAACGTTTGGGCCGCCAGTTTGAGGCCTTCCACAGTGGTCAGGTAAGGAAATATCGTTGCACCCAATTCCAGGGTGGTCATGCCATGTTTGATCGCCAGCACCAGTGTCTGGATCGAATCCGCGCCTTCGGGTGCCATGATCTGGCCACCCAGCAAACGGTCGTTTGCCTTGTCGGCAACCAGTTTGATGAGACCCCGCGTATCGCGTGCTGCCAGTGCCCTTGGCACAGCGTCGAGCGGGAGCAGCGAAACCTTGATGTCCAGGCCTTGCGCCCGTGCTGTCGTTTCAGTGAGGCCTGCGCTGGCGACTTGCGGGTCAGTGAAAACGACGGATGGCATGGCGGAATTGTCGTAGCGGTATTGGTTGCCCGTCACCGCGTTGCGCGCGGCCAGTTTTGCGGCATAGGCGGCCATGTAGACGAACTGGTCCCGTCCCGTTACATCGCCCGCCGCGTAAATGCCTGAGACCGACGTTTCGAGGTGGTCATCGACGACGATTCCACCATTACGGGCAAGCACTATGCCGCGCTCCTCCAACCCAAGCCCGTCGCTATTGGGTCGGCGTCCGGTGGCAATCAGCACCTGTTCCGCCGCGACGGTGTCGCGATGCCCCTCGCAGGTCAATTCGACCCCGCTCTGTGTTTGGGCGATACGCTGATAGCCGACACCTGCGCAAACCCGCACGCCCTCGGCTTCCAAATAGTTTTTCAGCGCGGCACTCACTTCC
>JAGREQ010000256.1 GCA_020446465.1 Novosphingobium sp.
TCAGCTCCATCCGGTTATTGGTGGTGTGCGGGTCCGCGCCTGACAGCTCCTTTTCATGGCGGCCCATACGCAACAAGGCGCCCCAGCCGCCGGGGCCGGGGTTGCCCTTGCAGGCGCCATCTGTGAAAATCTCGACTGTCTTCATCGCAAACTTCATTACCACGTCATGTGTCAATTTGTGAGGCAGGCTTTAACCCGCAGAGGGGCTTGCCTGTTCGACCTGTCCCGGAAATGCACCATTTGCCGGATTGGCATAGAGGCGCGCGCGCCGCATGAAGGCCATCGGATCCTTGGGCGTTACCAGCGCGCCTTCTGCGCGGTGCAGCCAGTCATAACAGCGCGTAGACAGAAAACGCATGGCTGCCCCGCGGGCCAGAACTGGCAAGGCTTTTCGTTCAGCATCGCAAAGCGGGCGCACGCTTTCATACCCGTCCATCAAGGCTGATGCGATGTCGGCATCGAAGACTGAACCGTCTGCACTGAAAGCCCAGGCGGCGTGGGTAACAGCCAGATCATAGGCCAGAAAATCGTTACAGGCGAAGTAGAAGTCTATCAGACCGCTGACTCTATTGCCCAGCATCAGGACGTTATCGGGGAACAGGTCCGCGTGAATTGGGCCTTTGGGTAAACTTTCTGGCCAGTTGGCATCGAGGAAGGCCAGTTCCTGCGACACAAAATCGGGCAGGGCCGGGTCGATTGAGGCCAGCCCATCGCTGCTGCAAGCGTCGAACAGGCTGTGCCATGCGGCAAGGCTCATGGTGTTGGCGCGCACCATGTTGAAATCCTGCGCGGCAATGTGCGTCGTTGCCAGAGCGGCCCCGACAGCGCGTGCCTGGTCAGCCGTGGGGTGTTCGACTGAAACGCCGGCCAGAAACTCGATCAAGGCAACAGGCTTGCCATCCACCATGCGGTAGGCAGCGCCGTTGTTGTCGTGGATTGTGCGGGGAACCGGGCAGCCTTTTTGCGCCAGATGGTCCAGCAGTCCCAGAAAAAAGGGCAAATCGGCAATGTCCGTGCGCGCTTCATACATGGTGAGTATGAAACGGTTCTGGTCCGTTTCCAGCAGCCAGTTGGAATTGGAGACGCCTTCGGCAATGCCTTTGGCGGAGCGCAGGTCGCCCACATCGTAATTCGCCATCAGGCTTGCGAGGTCTTCCGCGCCAAGCTGGGTATAGACTGCCATTGTTTGGGGTTATTCCGTCGTTTCTGTCAGTTGCCGTGGCAGTTTGAAGACCATGCGTTCTTCTGCCGCTGTCAGGGTGACTTCCTCCACCGTGCGCCATTCAGACAGCCGGGCGATGACTTCGCGGACCAGCGCTTCGGGTGCGGAAGCCCCGGCAGTCAGGCCGACCGTGCCGACGCCTTCCAGCCATTGCGGCATGATGTCGGCTGCGCGCTGGATCAGGCGGGCATCTGTGCCGCAACGTTCGGCCACTTCCACCAGCCGGAGCGAGTTGGATGAGTTGGGTGCGCCAATAACCAGTACCAGATCGCTGCCCGGCGCAATCTGTTTGACGGCGGCCTGCCGGTTGGATGTGGCGTAACAGATATCGTCCGCCTTTGGCCCGACAATATCGGGATAACGGGCCTGCAAGGCAGCGATAACTGCGGCGGTGTCATCCACGGAAAGCGTGGTCTGGGTGAGGAACGCAAGCGGCGTTTCCTGCATGAACGGCAACAGGGCAATATCGTCCACCGTCTGCACCAGTGTCATTTCGCCTTCAGGCACTTGCCCGAACGTGCCGATCACTTCAGGGTGCCCGGCATGGCCGATGAACAGAATATGCCGGCCTGCCTCTACCTGACGTTCGGCCTGGCGATGCACCTTGCTGACCAGCGGGCAAGTCGCGTCGAGATATTCCAGCTTGCGCTGTTCAGCTTCGGCAGGGACGGACTTTGGCACACCATGTGCGCTGAATACGACCGGCACGTTGTCCGGCACTTCGTCCAGTTCATCGACGAAAATCGCGCCTTTGGCCTTCAGGTTATCCACCACATAGCGGTTATGCACGATTTCGTGACGCACATAGACGGGCGGGCCATAGCGCACCAGCGCGCGCTCCACGATCTCTATCGCGCGGTCAACACCGGCACAGAACCCCCGCGGCGCGGCAATCAGCACTTTGAGCGAACGAAGGGAATCGCCACTGTCGCGGGATGGAAATGGAGCGTTCATCTTTTGCTCCCTAGCGATTGGGACGAGTTGGTGGAAGGGTGCGCGGTGATTTGCCATGACCCGTTGCGCTTTGGCGGGCAAGGCCCTAGGGCTGCTGCAACGTCTTTCGACGAGGATGAATGATGGATTTTCGCATTGGCCTGATTGGTCTGGCTGCTCTTTCCGCTGCGCTTGGCGGTTGTAAGTCCAAGGGTGATATCGTGGTGGAACAAGGCGTGGGCATTACCGCGCTGCGTACGGTCTGCCCTGCTGTGGGCGTGCCCGATTATACGGGTGATATTACGCTGTTTTCGCCTGCTGAAGCGCGCACGGCCTCTGCCATCGACGTAACGGCGGCGATCACCAATGTGCGCCCGGCCTGCAATGATACGGGTGCGGACGTCTATTCCGAAGCGAGTTTCGATGTCGTTGCCCGCCGCACCGACGTGCGCGGCGCGCGCACTGTGACGCTGCCGTATTATTCCACGGTTGTTCGCGGTGGCGACGAAGTGGTGAGCAAGCGTGTGGGAACAGTGACACTCAATTTCGCGGATGGGCAGGAACGCGCGCAAGCCAGCGCCAGGGCCGGTGCCTATGTCAATCGCGCAGAGGCGACCCTTCCCGAAGATATCCGCCAGCGAATCACGCGCAAGCGTAAATCGGGCGATGCCGATGCTGCGATCGACCCGCTCAGCGAACCGGAAGTAAAGGCTGCCGTCAAACGCGCGAGTTTTGAATTGCTGGTGGGCTTTCAGCTCAGCCGTGAACAACTGGGCTATAACGTCACGCGCTGATCGCGGATAAGGGCAGGGTCGCGCCATTTGTTTTGCGGCCTTTCCCCGCGCGCCGAACTCGGCTAACCGCCCCGGCCATGCCCAAGATCGATACGAAAACCGCTGCCAGCCTTCATGCCGCGTTTGCCGCGCATGTCGATTCCGCGCTTGATGCGCTCATCACCGATGGCGTGCTGCCCGAAGGGTTGCCGCGCGGCAATGTGACGGTGGAGCCGCCGCGTGATCCATCGCATGGCGATCTTGCCACTAATGCAGCGATGGTGCTGGCCAAACCGGCAAAGACCAACCCGCGCGCGCTGGCAGAGGCGCTTGCGGCAAAGCTGGGCGCACTGGCCGATGTGGAATCGGTGGACGTGGCAGGGCCGGGCTTTATCAACATGCGTCTGGTTGATGGCGCCTGGCGCACGGAATTGCAGGCGATTGCAACGGCGGGGGCCGACTATGGCCGTTCTGCCATGGGTGCAGGCCGTATGGTCAATGTCGAATATGTCTCGGCCAATCCGACCGGGCCGATGCATATGGGCCATTGCCGGGGGGCGGTTGTGGGCGATGCGCTGGCCAGCTTGCTGG
>JAGREQ010000257.1 GCA_020446465.1 Novosphingobium sp.
CCTGCGGGGTTTTTTGTTTGGCGATGGCTTGGGGTTGTTGGGGGTGATTGGCGGGCGACGTGCGACTTGG
This sequence comes from Novosphingobium sp., assembly GCA_020446465.1. Classification (GTDB taxonomy): domain Bacteria; phylum Pseudomonadota; class Alphaproteobacteria; order Sphingomonadales; family Sphingomonadaceae; genus JAWKXU01. The sequence goes on from JAGREQ010000257.1 coordinate 71, forward strand.
ATGCGGCTGCACTGGCACCCGCATATTACCTCAGTTCCCAAAGTCGCTATTGCCGGTGCCAGAAATGTATAGAGTTTGGCCAAACATCGAAAGATCGAACTTTAGCTTCAGCGACTCGAACAGCAGCCATTTCCAAAAGTCAATGCAGCGCATGTGAACTTCTCTGGTCGACACCGCGGTTGAGAAACGTCAACGTATAGGTATTAAGCGAGCTCAATCAACAGCAGGTTGCCCGATCAAGGCGACATCGATAATCACCCCGTCTTGCCCTGCTTGACCCGGATCACCCGGGAGACCTGCCAAGCCCTCCGGTCCCCCAGCCCCTCTTGCGGCGCTCCCGCATCTTGGACTGCGTGGCTCATCCGGTGCTCCGCCTTGCCCCCCCGCTCCGCCGCGTCCGCGATTTCCCGGCTCGCCGGGTCCGCCGCCCTGAGTACTTTCAACGATGATGTTCTGGAACAGTTCATTCGGATTCCGTTGATCGATATCGATGACGATGTCGCCACCATTGCCGCCATTGCCGCCAGTATTGCCTTTTGCGCCCGTTTGCCCCCGCCCCCCCCTGGCGCCATCCCTGCGTTCGACACAACCTTCAAAGTTCTTCCAGATTCCCCCTCGCCCACTCTCGCCTTTCTTGCCAGTGCCTGCTCGGGCAACATCCGGCGGCTTTGTGCCATCTTCGCCTCGATTCCAAATACGGATCGTACCGCCCGATATCGTTGGAGCATGAAAGCTGATCGTGCCTGCCGAACGGCCGTGCGGGGATGTGTTATCCTTCCTGTCTCCGAAGGAGCGAATCTCCGCATCGCTTTCGATCTCAATCCCGTCTTCAGCTTTGATCGTGAGCGGATAACCATTGGTCTGTATCCTGGCATCGGAAGAGAAGTACACTTTCTCGGCAAGGATCGTCGCAGGAGAGGTCAGAGATATCGCTCCGGAAAAGACATGTGTGACTGGCTCATATGCAACAGTTACGCGGCAATTTCCGCGCTGCGTATCGAGCAATGCAACAAAATCCGACTTTTCCATGTATGTGCAGGAGAGTTGCACACCAGCTTCGGGAATGGGGTCGCCACGGTTTAAATCTGGCTTGCATGCGCCGTCCAAAATACTCCAGTTCTGGATAATCGGCGCAGATGTATCGCCAGTCGTGCGTAACCACTTAATTTCAAGGACGCTGCGATCAGACAATTTCTCCACTTCGCAGGAAAGGGCATCGGCCGGCCTGCCGTGGATTTTCATGCAGCTGAGCCAAGTGCTGGCGAGCGTAGGGGACACGCGATGCACATATCGCAGCAGCGCAGTCTCGCTGCTCGCCTTAGTCTCGACCTTTGAGCAGTTTTCAGCCTTCCATTCATCCACTTCGGTCTGGTCGAAGGTTCCATCGAAAATGATCGGGACTCCATAGAGGATCGTGTCCAAACCCATTCCAAACGATGTAGCCTCATCGTGCTTTTTAAAGTTTGACGCACATTGAAAGCTGAGAAATTCGCTGTATGCCTTTCCTGACGTATTAACATATTCTGTATTAAACGCACCCTGCCCCCTTAAGATGTCCTTGCATTGATCAGGAATAATTGCTCCTTGCGCCTGAATGGACGCCGGAACCAAGATGACACCAAAAAAAGCAACGACCCCCTTTAGCATCGCAGCCTCCCAAAATGTGTTATATGTTAGAAATTAATACGCATAATCCACCCGACAACTCAAAAGGTGAATCAGTTACAGCGAGAATTAGCATAATCCAGCGATTCTTTCTAGTAGAACTTTCCCTTGGAGCGATTGTCGTAGGTTAAAGTTGAGGCCGAGCCTTAACCTGAGCTCCGGTGTGATTATCGCACTGGGTCAGCCTTTGCATCGGCGACGGTTACGATGCGTGTGCCGCCCCTCTTTGAACGGGGCGCAGCACCCGTCAAAATGGGCTCAAACCAATCGGCACGCTCCGCTACATCGCTCTTCACTATGCCGCACGCCCCACCCAACGCGCCGCCCCACCTACCCCCCAACACCGCGCAGGATGCCTTGCAGCGACGGGCTGCCCTCATAGCGGCGGCTGCCCTCGAAGACCGGTGAGCGGCCAAGGATCTCGGTCGCATCCAGCATGTCGCGATAATGCCGCGAGTCGGCGAAATGCTGGCCGCGCGCGGCAGTATATGCCAGCCCCGCCGTGCCGCGGGTGAACTTGAAATGCAGGAATGCCGCGATGCTTTCCGACATCCGATAGTTCTCGCACAGGCGATGCGCGCCCATGAAGCGGGTGCCGGGCCGCCAGCGGCACAGGCCCAGCTTCTGCATCTCCAATGCGCCCTTGAAAAAGCCGCGCGTCAGCCGCCGGCTCAGCCGGTGCTTCAAAAGCGCGGCGCCGCGCGGCGTGACCGGACCATTGAGCCCCGCGACCCCGTCCAGCAGCGCCATGGCCAGCCGGCCGGGGCGCCGCTCGGGCACCCGGAACAGCCGGTCACGCAGCCCGCCATGAACCAGCAGGGGCGGCGTCGCCGCAGCCCGCCGCGCCTTGGCCGAGCCGTAAAGGAAATGATAGCCATGGGGCGCCGGTCCCGGGCCGTCGAACCACGGAAAGGCCTGCAACAGCGTCTGGGTCGCGTCCCGGGGATAGACATGATCGCTCAGCGGCAGATCGGCATACATGTCGATCATCACCGTCAGCACCGCCTCGGCGCCCTCAGCCTCCAGCGCCGCCAGATAGGCGGCCAGCGGCTGGTCCTCCATGCCGGCAAAGACGAAATGCTCGTCCAGATCGGGCAGCAGCACCCATTTGCCGGCCGCATGCCGGTCCAGGATCTGGCGCCGCCAGTCCAGCTTGTGGCGGGCATAGGTCGAGCCCTCGAGCGGGCTCAGCAGCGTCACATCCGGCTGCGCCAACAGCATCTCGCGCGTGCCATCGGTCGAGCGGTCATCGACGATCAGGAAATGCATCGGCCCCAGCGCCCGGTAATGGGCCAGAAACGGCGCGATCAGATTGGCCTCGTTATGGGCCAGCGCCACCAGCGGCAGGCCGCCCGCATCCGGGGCCGGCCGGGTTTCCTCAAGCAGCGCCATCTGACCACCCATCTGATCGCTCATCTGATCCCCTTTGATTCCCGGCCTTGCACGCCCTGCGCAATAGCCGCAACGCTGCAATGCCGCAATTCGCCTCTTGTGATCACGGGCCGCAAAAGCGTGATCACAAAACTTCGATTAGCTGCATTTTCATGATTATGGTCGCGCTAAACCTTTGTGAGCGCCCCTTTGTCATGGCACAAGCCCCCGCAACCGATAACTGCGGGGAAGCACCATGAACATCCATGAATATCAGGCCAAGGCGCTGCTGCGCCAGTATGGCGCGCCGGTCTCGGACGGGCGAGTGGTGATGAAGGCCGATGAGGCCAAGACGGCGGCGGGCGAGCTGGACGGCCCGCTTTGGGTCGTCAAGGCCCAGATCCATGCCG
>JAGREQ010000258.1 GCA_020446465.1 Novosphingobium sp.
CCGCGCGCATCCTGAATGGGTAGCATCAGCCGGGCGCGGAACCTGTCATACGGATCGCGCCCATCGACCGCGATCCGCAAGCCCGCCTCGATCAGCATCGGTTCGTCAAACTGGCTGAGCGCGCCTTTCAGCGCCGTGCGGCTGTCGGGTGCATAGCCAAAGCCAAACTCGTTGATGGTCTGTGTGCTGAACCCGCGAGACGCCAGATAATCGCGCGCGCGTGCGCCATCGCCACTTTGCAGGCTTTCCATGAACCAGCGTTGCGCCGCGCTTGTCACGTCGATCAGGCTGGCGCGTTCTTCCGCCTTTTGCGCGGCTCGCGGATCGGGCGCGGGCACATCCATTCCAGCGCCCACAGCCAGTTCCTTCACCGCGTCCATGAAGCCCATGCCAAGCTGATCGGTCATCCAGCGAATTGCATCGCCATGCGCCCCACAGCCAAAGCAATGATAGAACCCTTTTTCGTCGTTGATGGTGAAACTGGGCGTTTTTTCGTTATGGAAAGGGCAGCACGCCTTCCATTCACGCCCGGCTTTCTGGATTTTGGTCGTGCGCCCGATCAGGGTCGAAAGCGTGGTTCGCGCCCGCAGTTCATCCAGCCATTGCGGAGAAAGCGACACCCCTCAGCGCGTCAGGCGAAGCTGGCCTTTACCAGCGCGCCAGCCTTGCCCATGTCGATTTCGCCCCCGTGGCGGGCTTTCAACTCGCCCATCACCTTGCCCATGTCCTTGATGCTTTCCGCGCCCACGTCCGCCTTGATCGTGGCAATGGCTGCCTTGACCTCGTCCTCGCTCATCTGCGCGGGGAGGAATCCTTCGATCACGGCCAGCTCTGCCTTTTCCTGACCGGCAAGATCCTGTCTGCCGCCTTGCTCATACATGGAGATGGATTCGCGCCGCTGCTTGGCCATTTTCTGCAACACGTCGATCACCAGCGCATCGTCATCGCCGGTGTGCTCTACCGTGCGCAGTTCGATGTCCTTGTCCTTGATCTTGGCAAGGATCAGGCGGATCGCGGCGAGGCGTTCCTTCTCACGGGCCTTCATGGCATCTTTCTGGGCCTGTGTGATCGAATCGCGCAGCATGGAAAATCAAGTCCTGTCAGTTGGTTGGAATGGCAACCCGGAGGGTGAACGCCGGGGGCGAGGATTATAACGAATATATTTGTGATCCGATAGGTTGACGCAGTGCAGCATCGCGTTTAGCCCACGGGACTTAGCGCACATCGCCAGAACCCCTTATGAAACGGAGCGCCCCTATGGCCGACCCCGCCTCTACGCACGTGCAACCAAACGGCGCGACAGGAATCCTCGCCCTGGCGGATGGAACCGTCATCTGGGGCCGTGGCTTCGGGGCGACTGGCAGCGCCGTGGGCGAAGTCTGCTTCAACACGTCCATGACGGGTTATCAGGAAGTGATGACTGATCCGAGCTATGCGGCCCAGATCGTGACCTTCACCTTTCCCCATATCGGCAATGTCGGTGTGAACGCAGAAGACATCGAATCGAAAGTGGATAGCGCGGTGGGCTGCATTGTGCGTGAAGATGTCACGCAGCCTTCCAGCTTCCGTTCCGCAGGCGATTTTATCGAATGGATGAAAGCCAACGGCAAGATCGGGCTGGCGGGGGTGGATACCCGCGCGCTTACCCGGCGCATCCGCCTGTCCGGCGCGCCCAATGCGGTGATTGCCCATGACCCGAACGGCAAGTTCGACGTTCCCGCCCTTATCAAGCGGGCGAAGGACTGGCCGGGGCTGGAAGGGATGGACCTTGCCAAACTTGTCAGCCGCAAGGCGAAGGAAAGCTGGGAAGGCGGCGCATGGACACTGGGCAAGGGTTATGCCCGCGCCTCGCGCGATGCAAAACCGCATGTTGTCGCGCTCGATTTCGGGGCGAAGGACAATATCTTCCGCAATCTGGTGAAGGCCGGCGCGCGTGTGACCGTGCTGCCCGCGCAGGCGAAGCTGGATGATATTCTGGCGCTGGAGCCGGACGGCGTGTTCCTGTCCAATGGACCCGGCGACCCGACGGCAACGGGCGAATATGCCGTGCCCGTTATCAAGGCTCTGCTGGACAAGGACATTCCGCTGTTCGGCATTTGCCTTGGCCATCAGATGCTGGCGCTGGCGGCGGGGGCCAGAACTTCCAAGATGCACCAGGGCCATCGCGGCGCGAACCACCCCGTCCAGCGCGTCGGGGCAGGGTGGGGGGATAGCTCCGGCCTTGTGGAAATCACCTCGATGAACCACGGCTTTGCGGTCGATAACGCCACGCTGCCTGACACCCTGGAAGAAACCCACGTTTCGCTGTTCGATGGTTCCAACTGCGGCATCGCGGTGAAGGGCAAGAAGGCCTTTGGCGTACAATACCACCCCGAAGCCAGCCCCGGCCCGCAAGACAGCTTCTACCTGTTCGAGAAGTTCGTGGGGATGTTGGGGTGATTGGCTGGTTGAGGCGCATATTCGGCGGACATGGCCCATCGATCTACTCACGTGAGGAGTTTAGCGATGAGCAGTACGATCCTGAGACCCAAGAACTTATCCTCTCAAGTTTTGATCTCCTTGAGCATATCACTAATAAAGGGGAGGCACTAGATTCCGAGCGGCTGGTCAATCACTTCTTTTCTGGCGAACCGGCCAATGTGCAGCGATCAATTCCCGTGTTTCAAGACATGCTCTATTTGACTGACATTCATGAGCCTCACCTGCTGCATGTGGTTGGAAGAGCAACACTTTCTCGATCTTGGGTCGAGATGACAATTCCGAAAATGTGTCGAATCGCTGGCGAGTTTGAACTGAATTATGACGGTTGGGATTGCGGTCCAGAGATCGGGCCTAACGATCAACCGATAATATTGGACTGAATTCGGCTAGAGTCGCCAAATGAACGCAGGATAAAATGCCCAAACGCACAGACAATGCCCAATTTCAACCCTCTCCCCAAGGCGGGAGAGGGTGGCTCAATCGTCAGATTGAGCCGGGTGAGGGGGTGTGGGCAATGCCTCTTCAATCAGCTTCAACACACCTTCAAGATTCTGGAGCACATCATTGTTCCAGAAACGGATCACACAGAATCCCTGTTCTTCGAGAAACGACGTTCTTGCGGCATCAGCTTCACGCGAATGCTGCCCTCCGTCCACTTCCACGACTATCCGTGCCGCAGGGCACAGGAAATCAACGATATAGCTTCCGATCTGGACCTGTCGCCGAAATTTCGCCCCCGCGAAATTCCGGTTACGCAATTGCTGCCATAGCTTCCTCTCGGCGTCAGTCGAATTGCTTCGCAGCGAGCGTGAGCGATCCCTCAGATAATGCGTTCGCGCCACGCGTCCCCCTCACCCGGTCACTTCGTGACCACCCTCTCCCGCGTGGGGGAGAGGGTCAAGTCGCGAGAATGCTCTCCTAATGCCCAAACGTACTGACATCTCCTCGATCCTCGTCATCGGCGCCGGCCCGATCGTCATCGGCCAGGCCTGCGAGTTCGACTATTCCGGCACCCAGGCGATCAAGGCGCTGA
>JAGREQ010000025.1 GCA_020446465.1 Novosphingobium sp.
CCCAGCCCCAGCTTCCCGGCCCCATCACGAGTTCGGGGCGCTGTTCGCGCCACCAAAGCTCATCGGCATAGCGTGCTGCATCATGCGTCAGGAGCAGTTCGCGCCCTTCGGGCACTTCGCCCGGCTTCTCACTCCATTTCCAGGCAGGACGACGCGGATCGCCCAGTGCCTTCATCACGCGCGCAGCGAGCCAAACCCATGATGCGGGCAACCAATAAGGGGCCAGACCCAGCATCGGTGCGCTCAAAATCAGGGCGTCGGGCCGAACCGAACCTTCAGCAACGGCGCGCAAGGCAAGATGCCCCCCCATCGAATGACCCGCGAGCACATGCGGCCCCGGCGTTTGCTGAACCCATTCTTTCCAGAATGCGGCAAGGTCTGCGATCCAGACTGCAAAATCGTCAATATGGCCTGTCACCGCATCAAGACCCAGCCTGCCGGAACCGGCCTGCCCCCGCCAGTCGCTTGCCGTGACGGACCAGCCCTGCCCTGCCCAGTAGTCCAGCGTTTCGATATATTTTTCGTAAGCATCGCCGCGCCCCGGCATGAACAGGATCGAACCGCGCGGACCAATCGCGCCATCGGCAGCGCGGGGAACAGGCCAATCAATCCGGCGCAGGACATAACCATCGGGCGCCGTCCACGTGGACTCGCGCGCACCACGAGGGATTTCCCGGCGCGGATGGCCACCACTGCCGGAAGCAGTAGACTCAAACGGCGTTGAAACAGAGCTAATACCAGCCTCCTGCCCTTGGTTACTTTTTAGTAAGCCATCCGCATTAACACGTCCCCCAAGGGGTAATCGGGGGCATTTCATGCACAGCGGATTTTTCCACTATTTTCTACTCGCCGCACTTGGCTGTGCGCTTCTTTACGCAGCGATGACCGACTTGCGCCGTCGCCAGATCGACAACTGGCTCAATCTGGCCATTGTCGTCGGCGCGCCACTGTTCTGGTGGAGCAATGGGCTGGCGTTGTGGCCCGATGTGGCGTGGCAAATCGGCATTGCCCTGATGGCGCTCGTGCTGCTTGGCGGCCTTTTTGCCATAGGCGCGATGGGCGGCGGTGATGTGAAGCTGCTGACTGCGCTTGCCCTGTGGATCGAACCGTCATGGTTCCTCAAACTTCTGATCGTGATGGCTCTTGCCGGAGGTGTTCTCACGATTGCTTTCGGCGCCTGGCACGTCGCCCGGCGCAAACCCAACAAGCTGGGCATTCCCTATGGCGTCGCCATCGCGATTGCCGGGCTGTGGGTGCTTGGAACGCATTACCTGCCAGTTGCCAACGAATTGGCAAGCACGGCCGGGTGAACCTGATTTTAACCATTAGCTGCGAATGTTTGCAGCCATGACAGCCCGACGGATCGAAGGGCGACAAGAAGGGGGCTTATAGCGCCATGGACAGGAAGAAGATGGTTTTGCTGCTGGGGGCGCTGGTCATTGCGATCGGCACGGCATTGGCAGCCCGGAGCATGTTCGTCGGATCATCTGCACCGCAGGCGCAAGCCGCGCCAGAGGTTCCGACAGGACCAAAAGTGCTTGTTGCACAACGCTCGCTGCCAGTCGGCACGATCATCACGGCTGAATCGATTGGCTATCAGCTCTGGCCGAAGGAAATGGTGCAGGACGCCTATTTCATCGACGGCGAGGCCGATATGAGCAAGCTGCTCGGCACCGTCGTCCGCAGCCCGATCACCGCTGGTGAACCTGTCACGCGCGGCTCTCTGGTCAGCCCTGGCGACCGTGGCTTCCTCGCTGCGGCACTTGGCCCCGGTATGCGCGCTGTAACAATTCCTGTTTCGGCCAAAACCGGCGTTGCGGGCTTTGTCTTTCCGGGGGACCGCGTCGATCTGATGCTGACCCAGTCAGTAAAAGGTGACGAAGGCAATGACCTGAAGACGACCGAAACCTTCCTCAAAAACGTGCGCGTGCTGGCGACCGATCAGTCCACCGACACTGCCGTTGTTGAAGGCAAGACCGTGGTCAAGGCGTTCAGCAACGTGACGCTGGAAGTGACACCGCGCATTGCCGAAAAGATCTCGGTCGCCCAGACAATCGGCACGCTCAGCCTCTCGCTACGCTCGATCGCTGACAACCAGAGCGAACTGGAACGCGCGATTGCATCGGGCGAAGTCGAAATACCCGCTGGCGCTTCTTCCGATGATGAAGCCAAGGCAGTGCGCACCGTTATTGCCAAGCCCAATGACCGCGGCTCGACCTTCGTGACAGGCGGCGACGTTTCCCGCTTCCAGCCGCGCGGTGGCGCAAAGAAGGACGAAAACGCTGGTCCGCCGGTGCCGGTGGTGCGCGTAACACGCGGCAAGAACACCGAAGTCGTGCCTGCCGGTGCGAAGGCAACCGCCAGTCTCCTCAGCCAGCAAAGCCAGGGCTACGCGAACGCCGCCAAGAGCGTTCCGACCGGCCTTTCCACCCTGAGGTAACGCCATGACAACGCAACCGCAAACCGCACTCTCCGCTCGCGCCAATACGGCCAACGGAACTCTGCCAAGGGGCAAGACTATGAAACGCCGCCTTATCTTCTCGATTGCCGCAGCCGCCGCAACTGCGCTGCCCGCAGGCATTATGCCAACGGCACCAGCACTGGCCCAGACGGTCACATCGCCACGCAGCACGCTGGATATTGCCATCGGCCGTGGTGAACTTGTCACCATTCCGGGCCGCATGGCGGATATCTTCGTCGCCAACGATGGCATCGCAGACGTGCAGATCAAATCGCAGCGCCAGCTTTACATCTTCGGCAAGTCGGGCGGGCAGACGACTGTCTATGCCAGCAATGCGGCAGGGGACGTGATCTGGTCTGCCGATATCCGCGTTGGCACCAATATCGACAGCGTCGACCAGATGCTGGCGCTCGCCATGCCGAATGCCAAAATCGTCGTCAGCACGATGAGCAGCAACACCGTGCTGCTGACAGGCACGGTTGCCGCGCCTGAAGATGCTGCCGAAGCAGAACGTCTGGTGTCAGCCTACATGGGCGAAGACACCAATGTCATCAGCCGGTTAAAAATGGCAACGCCCTTGCAGGTCAACCTGCGTGTGCGCTTTGCAGAAGTCAGCCGGTCGCTGGTCCGTTCGCTTGGCACCAACCTGCAAACGGTCGATTCAACCGGCGGTTTCAAGTTCGGCATCGGTCAGGGTCGTGGCCCGACATCAACTTATGTGCCCGGCAGCCCGGCTGGCCTTGGTGTCGGTTTCACCGAAGCCCCCGATGGCGGCAGCCTGGTGAAACAGAACGGAACCGGGACAACTTTCGGCGCGTTCGGCAAGTTGCTCGGCCTCGACATTGCAGGCGTGCTTGACGTTGCAGAACGCAACGGCCTTGTAACGACGCTTTCAGAACCGAACCTGACAGCCCTTTCGGGCGAAACCGCCGACTTCCTTGCCGGTGGCGAGTTCCCGATCCCGATGAGCCAGGGGCTTGGTTCAACCTCCATCGAATACAAGAAGTTCGGTGTCAGCCTGGCCTATACCCCCACGGTGCTCGACAACGGGCGTATTTCCATCCGGGTCCGCCCGGAAGTCTCTGAATTGTCGAGCCAGGGTTCCGTCACGCTCAATGGTTTTCAGGTGCCCGCACTGACCGTGCGCCGCGCTGAAACGACTGTGGAGCTTGGTTCCGGCCAGAGCTTCATGATCGCCGGCCTGATGAGCAACAATGCCCAGAACACGATCGACAAGGCGCCCGGCCTGGGTGACTTGCCGATCCTTGGCAACCTGTTCAGTTCCAAGGAGTTCCGCAAGGGGCAGACCGAACTGGTGATCGTGGTCACGCCCTATCTGGTAAACCCGGTCAACGACAGCGAGATCAAGCTGCCGACAGATGGCTACGGCTCGCCAAACGTGCTCGAACAACTGCTCGGCAATGTGGAAAGCAACGGGAAATCGGGCGCAACCCGGCCAATGCCACGCGCTCTGAATGATGGTGCGGATGCCGGCCCCGAAGTCGGCGCGCTCGACCCGGTCGACAAGGATCGCCGCAAATCGAAGAGCAAGGCCCAGCGTCAGGCATCAGCCGCTGACGTAGAGCCAGGCTTCAGCATCAAGTGAGAAAGGTCAAGATGATGGGCATGACGATGAAAAAACCGATGGCCGCTGCCATCGCCCTCACGCTGGGGCTTTCGCTTGCGGCATGTGGTGGCTCGAACCAGGCAATTCGCAGTCTGGACTCAGTCAACCAGCCGGTTGTCGAACGGACCAGCTACACGCTCGATGTCAACACCGGCGCCAATGGCCTGCCGTTCTCCGAACAGCGCAAACTGGCCGACTGGTTTGAAACGATGGACCTTCGCTATGGCGACCGGGTTTCGATCGACGACCCTGTAGGCAGCGGCGCAACGCACGAAGCCGTGGCCGCCATTGCCGCGCAATATGGGCTGGTTGTCAGCGATGTCGCCCCGGTCACGGAAGGATACGTCAATCCCGGCTCGGCGCGCGTCGTCATCACCCGTTCAAAGGCTTATGTGCCCAACTGCCCCAACTGGGAGCATCGGTCAGCCTCGAACTTCGCCAACAAGAGCTGGTCTGGATATGGCTGCGCGATCAATGGCAATCTTGCCGCGATGGTGGCCGACCCGGAACACCTTATCAATGGGGCCAAGGGCACGGGCGAAACCGTCGTCATGAGCTCGACCAAGGCTATCGAAAGCTACCGCAATCAGGCTCCTTCCGGTGCAGCAGGCCTGAAGCAGAACGCGACGAACTAAGGAGACTGTGCAATGAACGCGCCATGGAAGCCTAACCTTGCAGGCAACCGCGATCCTTTCGCAGCCTTTGTCTGCGATGAAAACACGCTCGACGCATTGCGCCCCGTTGTCATCGAACTCGGCTGGCCGCCGGAAAAATGCAACAAGGGTGGCCTGCGCAACGCTGTCCAATCACTCTCCGTTTCTGCCAGCCCGGCCATCCTTCTGGTCGATCTGTCGGAAAGCGGCAATCCGCTGAACGATATCAACGGGCTGGCCGAAGTCTGCGAACCCGGAACAGTCGTGATCGCGATTGGCCAGGTCAATGACGTGCGCCTTTACCGAGACCTTCTGGCCAGCGGCATTCACGATTATTTGCTGAAACCGCTATCGGCCAACCAGCTGCGTGATACGCTGACGCAGGCGCAGATGGTTTTCAACCAGCCCAAACATCAGGATGGAGCCGCTGCAAAGCAGCACATCTCTACCGCCGTTGTGGGCACCCGTGGCGGTGTTGGCGCCTCGACGCTGGTGACCTCGCTCGCCTGGCTGTTCAGTTCGGAATACAAGCGGCCGACCGCACTGCTTGATCTTGACGTGCACTTCGGCACCGGCGCGCTGACGCTGGACCTGGAACCGGGGCGCGGGCTGACTGACGCCATCGACAATCCAAGCCGCATCGATGGCCTGTTTATCGAACGGGCCATGGTCCGCGCCAACGACAACCTGGCGATCCTGTCTGCCGAAGCGCCGATCAATTCGCCGCTGATGACGGACGGAGCAGCTTTCCTCCAGTTGGAAGAAGAGTTCCGCCAGGCGTTTGAAATGACGCTGATCGACATGCCGCGCAACATGATCATCAACTTCCCGCACCTGTTGTCGGAAGTGAATGTCGTGATCGTGGCAACCGAACTGACGCTGGCTTCGGCGCGTGATGCCATCCGCATCCTGTCATGGCTGAAAGGCAATGCCGCCCATGCAACGCCGCTGGTTGTGGCCAACCGCGTGCAAACGGGTGTGGGTGAAATCAGCCGAGCCGATTTTGAAGCATCCATCGAACGCAAGATCGACTTTGTGGTGCCGTTTGATCTCAAAAGCGCGGCCAATGCCGCGAAACTGGGGCAGACTTTCGTGGAAGCCAACCGTTCCAGCAAGGCAACGGCGGCAATCCGCGACATCGCCAACACGATTGCGAACATGGGCGACAACGAAGACGAGGATGGCAACGGTCCCAAAAAGGCCAAGTCCTCGCTGCTGGGCGGTCTCGACCTCAAGGCATTGCTGCCCAGGAAAGCAGGCGCAAAAGTCCCGGCAGAACCTGCCGAGTAGGCAAAAAGTGCGACGGCAGGAATCCCCGATCGATCACTGCCGTCCACTACACCGATTTAAGCCGACGCGGGTCGGAAAAACGAACGAGGCCAGAACATGAACATCATCCAGCTCCTACTGTTTGCAGGCGGCCTGATGGCCGTGATGATCCTTGGCTATTCTGCGTTTTCCGGACCATCGGCTGCCAAGGAAAGTGCGCGCCGGCTACAGGGCCTGCGTGAACGGCATAGCGAAAGCACCGTCGACAAGGTGGAAGCCCAGTTGCGCAAGGCGGTGGCTGCGCGCAAACCCAAAACGCACGCTGTTGCAGGGTCAACTTCGCGGATCGAAGCCTTGTCGCTGCGCCTCCATCGGACCGGCAAGGGCTGGACGATTTCACAGTATTTCTATGCCTCGCTGGGGTTGATGCTGCTCGTTGCCGTGCTGCTCTATCTCAAGACAGGCGCAGCGGCCCTGTCGCTTGGTGTCGGCATGATCTTCGGCCTTGGCATCCCGCACATGGTGGTGAACCACTTCATCAAGAAGCGGACGAACAATTTCACCACCAAGTTCCCGGACGCGATCGAGCTTCTGGTGCGCGGTTTGCGCTCCGGCCTTCCGGTGACAGAAACACTGACTGTCGTGGCACAGGAAGTCCCCGGCCCGGTGGGTGAGGAGTTCAAGGCCGTGGTTGACCGGATCAAGGTTGGCCGATCGATGGAAGAATCGCTTCAGGAAACGGCTGACAGGCTCAACACGCCAGAGTTCAGCTTCTTCTGCATCACGATTGCCATCCAGCGCGAAACGGGCGGCAACCTGGCTGAAACCCTGTCCAACCTGGCTGACGTGTTGCGCAAACGCGCGCAAATGAAACTGAAGATCAAGGCGATGAGCTCTGAATCCAAAGCATCGGCCTATATCGTCGGGTCACTGCCCTTCATCGTTTTCGCCATGGTTTACTGGATCAACCCGAAATACCTCGGCGGCTTCTTTACGGATGACCGTCTGATCGTCGCCGGCCTTGGCGGCATGGTCTGGATGAGCATCGGCGTGTTCATCATGGCCAAGATGGTCAGCTTCGAGATCTGAGCAGGAACGGTAAGTCATCATGGAACCCACCACAGGCCCAACAGTTCTCGGCGTCGATGTCATACTCGTCGGCTCGATCCTTGCCGGTATCGCGGCGATGGCGGTCTTGTTCGCAATCTATACCGCGGTCACGGTCCGCGACCCGATGGCCAAGCGTGTCAAGGCGCTGAACGAACGGCGCGAACAGCTGAAAGCGGGTATCATTACCTCGACAGCAAAAAAGCGCGCCAGTCTCGTTCGCAAGAACGACACGACAGACCGCATGAAATCCACGCTGGAGGGCATGAAAGTTCTCCAGGACGAACAGCTCAAGCAAGTGCAGCAAAAGCTGGCCCAGGCCGGTATTCGCCACAAGGAATGGGCCGTTGCCGTCATTTTCGGACGGATGGTGGCGCCCATCGTGCTGGGCCTGTTCGCGGCCTTCATGGTGTACTGGAGCAATATGTTCCCCGACTGGGGCGATGTGAAGCGTTTCGGCGCTTTCGCTCTGGCTGTCGGCTTTGGTTACAAGTTGCCCGATATCCTGCTCCAGAACATGATTACCAAGCGCACCGATGCCATCCGCAAGGGTTTGCCGGACGCGCTTGACCTTCTGGTTATCTGCGCCGAAGCCGGTTTGACAGTCGATGCGGCATTCAACCGCGTGGCCAAGGAACTGGGGCGTGCCTATCCGGAACTGGGCGATGAGTTTACGCTGACAGCGATTGAACTGTCGTTCCTGACCGAACGCAAGATGGCTTTCGACAACCTTGCTTATCGCGTCGATCTCGATTCGGTGCAGGGCGTTGTCACCACGATGATCCAGACAGAACGCTACGGCACCCCGCTGGCATCAGCCCTGCGCGTGCTTTCGGCTGAGTTCCGTAACGAACGTATGATGCGCGCGGAAGAAAAGGCCGCGCGCCTGCCTGCGATCATGACCGTTCCGTTGATCCTGTTCATTCTGCCGACGCTGTTTATCGTTATTCTCGGCCCGGCGGCCTGTTCGATCTCTGACTCCTTCATCAACCGCTAGGCGGCGGAGAAGAAAGTCGCATACCGAAGGAGGGGTGGCGGAAACGCCGCCCCTTTTTTCGTTCGGATCGGGTCGAAGGGAAAGCTACGCTTCTTTCAGCAATCGGCCTGCCACGGCGTCCAGCCCGGCAGAAAGCAAGCGCGGTGCCAAGCCATCAGGGTTGGCAAAGGCTGTATCCAGCGTGCGATCAATCGGGCTGGCTGGCCGCTGTGATGGCAGGGCCGCAGCCAGATGACGCAACGCCTCACGCGCGAATGCCACATTTTCGCGCATGACGGCAAAAACGCTTGCCGCATCGACGCTTTCGCCCGTTTCGCGCCAGCAGTCATAATCCGTCACCATGGCGAGAATGGCGTATGGCAGCTCCGCTTCCCGCGCCAGCCGGGCTTCGGGCATGGCAGTCATCCCGATGACATCGGCACCCCATTGGAGATAGAGATTGCTTTCCGCGCGGGTGGAAAACTGCGGCCCTTCAATGGCAATATAGCACCCGCCACGGTGAACTTTTGAAATGCCTGCCTTCCCCGCGCTATCCGCAGCAAGGCCGGCAAGCCGTGGACAGACCGGCTCTGCCATGCCGACATGGGCGACAACATTTGTGCCGAAGAAGCTGCGTTCGCGCCCCTGTGTCCGGTCAATAAACTGGTCAACCGCCACGAAATGCCCCGGTGCGAGGTCCTCACGCAAGGAGCCAACCGCAGAAATGGCCAGGACATCCGTCACGCCGCAGCGTTTCAGCACGTCGATGTTGGCGCGATAGTTGACGCCGTCAGGCGGCAAGACATGCCCCTGCCCGTGGCGCGGCAGAAAACTGAACCGCACCCCGCCCAGCGTTCCCAATGTAACTGGCCCCGAAGGTTCGCCAAAGGGGCTGGACACATGGATTTCCTGGGCATCCTGAAGGCCAATGTCCTGATAAAGACCTGACCCGCCAATCACCCCGATATGCCAGGCATTACTCATACTCGATTCCGTTGCCATGCTGCGCTAAAGACCCCACGGCTTTAAGGAGCCACCAGTCCTGCGGCAAGGGGACCGCAAAGGCTGGCCAGTAATGTGACCGGGGGAAACAGGGCCTCTGTTCGCAATAAAGGAACGGGGGCAATTTAGTGATCGAGTTTCAGGAAGGCGCAGTCGCGCGCGGGGCCGCGTATGCGCGATCATCAGGCCTATCGCATTTCGGGCAGTTCAATTTCAGGTCAACAAGGGTGAGCCAGGCAGTTCTTGTCACGGCGCTGGCCGTGATGGCCTTGCCCGCAACTGGTCATGCGCAAGCAGCGCCCGACTCAGACCTGCGCGATAGTTCTGGCGCACAACCCATCATCGTATCGGGCACGCGCATCGCAGCGCCGCAATCCGCACTGCCATATCCCGTCACTGCCATTGACGCGGAGGTCATCCGCAACAGCGGCGAGACAAACCTTACGGACATCCTTGCCGACTATCCCGCGCTCACCAGTTCCTACACGTCCGAAGATGGAGCGGGGTCCATCGCCGGGCTGGGCGGCGTTGGCCTGAACCTGCTCAACCTGCGTAATCTTGGCACCCAGCGCACGCTGGTTCTGGTGGACGGGAAGCGGCACGTTGCATCCGTTCCGGGGTCCAGTTCGGTGGACATTAACACGATCTCTGTGGATCTGGTGGAACGCGTCGATATCGTCACCGGCGGCACATCAGCCATTTATGGCGCGGACGCGGTGGCAGGTGTTGTCAATTTTGTGATGCGGCGCGATTTTGAAGGGCTGCGCGCCCGCGCACAAGGCGGCGTTTCCACCCATGGCGATGCGCAAAGCTATATTGCATCGCTGACGGCAGGAACAAACTTTGCCGATGATCGTGGCAACCTGGCCGGAAGTTTCGAATATGGACGGGA
Source organism: Novosphingobium sp. (assembly GCA_020446465.1). Classification (GTDB taxonomy): domain Bacteria; phylum Pseudomonadota; class Alphaproteobacteria; order Sphingomonadales; family Sphingomonadaceae; genus JAWKXU01. The sequence goes on from JAGREQ010000025.1 coordinate 9,988, forward strand.
AGACAGCCTGCTGCTGTCTGATCGCGCGGCCTTTCGCACCGACAGCTTCGCCAGTTTCTTTGCCAATCCCGCCGATGGCAGCGGCGCGGCGGACGATCCTGCGATCCCGGACAACATCCCGTTCAGCAACTTGCGCTATGCAACCTCCAGCCCGATCAGCGCGATTGATCTCAATTTCGATTTCCGGCCCGATATGCTGGGTGACGGCACCCCGTTCGACCGGGGCGTTCCGGCAGGTTCCGCCTTTACCAGCGGTGGCAGCGGCACCCCGTTGGCAGACTATATCGGTGACATCGCACCGCAAGTCGATCGCTATATCGGGAACCTCAACCTGACATATACCCTGGGTGACGGCCTGACTTTCAGTGCTCAGGGCAAATATGCGCGCGTGGACAGCCGTTCGCTCAGCCAGCCGACTTATGACGGTTTCATCACTGTCAGCACAGGCAATCCCTTCGTTCCTGCCGGATTGCAAAGCCCGCTTGCCAATGGTTACGCCACGCTGGGCACGGTCATGATTACCGGGCGCGACAATTTCGACCTTGGCCGCCGCGCGCAAGCCAACCGGCGTGAAACATGGCGCGGCGCGCTGGGGCTGGAATGGGACATCAGCCCCGACGTCAGCTTTGCAGCAAACTATGTCTATGGGCGCTCCAGAATTGTGACGCGCCAGCAGAACACCCGCTACAATGACCGTTTCTTCGCTGCGCTCGATGCAGTGGACCAGGGCCAGTTCCTTACCGGCACGCCCAACGGCAACGTGGTTTGCCGATCAGACCTGTTCGGCACGGCGCTTGTTTCAAGCCAGTTCCTGACAGGCGCATTCAACTTCGCACAGCATCCAGCCCTCTCCTTCACGCCGGGGCCGAACAGCGGCTGCGTCCCCATCAACCCTTTCGTCAATGGGCAAAGCGCGGCCGCAGTGGACTGGATCATGACCGACACGACGGACCGCAGCACCATCACCCAGCATGTCGCCAGCGCCACACTTTCAGGCAACCTTGGTGAAAATCTGGCGCTATGGGGCGGGCCAGTGCGCTTTGCCGCAGGCGCGGAATACCGCAAGGAAAAGAGTGCCAGCACGCCCGACCCGCTCAATGCCACAGGGCTGACATTCGCCAACAGGCTGTTGCCATCTGGCGGTTCGTTTGACGTGTTTGAAGGTTTTGCCGAACTGCGCGTGCCTGTCATCGTTGACCATCCAGGCTTTCACGATCTGACAGTGAGCGGTGCCTTGCGCGTTTCCGACTATTCAACAATCGGCACGAACTGGACCTTCCAGACCGGGCTGACTTATGCACCGATCCCCGATCTTCGTTTTCGCGGCACATATGCACAAGCTGTCCGCTCACCCAATATCGACGAACTTTTCGCTCCGTCGAATGCTTCTTTTGCAGTGGTGCAAGACCCCTGCGCCATCAGCGCCATCGGCAGCGGTTCGCCATTCCGCGCGGCCAACTGCGCTACCCTGCTGGGCGAACTTGGCCTGAGCGAGAGCCAGATCGCCAGCTTCAATCCCCCTTCGGGAACCAACGTGCCCGGCCTCAACCGGGGTAACGCAAACCTGGATGAAGAAAAGGCGCGCACACTGACCGTGGGCGTCGTGCTGCAACCGCAGGATTTGCCCGGCCTCCTGTTCAGCGCCGATTTTTACGATGTGCGGATCAGGAGGGCAGTCAACCGGCCCGGCGCATCCACAATCGCCGCGCTATGCGTCGATGCCGAAACGCTGAACAACCCTTATTGCGACGCGATAACCCGTGCGCCCGAAGGAACGACATTCGATCCCGCACGCGCCGGAAGTATCACGAGCTTTGTGCTTTTCCCGTCCAATGTCTCGACCTTTCGCACCAAAGGTATCGACTTTGCGCTGCGCTATACCTTGCCAACACAAAACGTGGGCAGTTTTGCTTTCAACCTTGTCGGTAATTACCTCGACACGCTGGTAACGCAGGCAACACCGTCAAGCGATCCGGTCCGTCTGGATGGCGTAATCGGCGCTCCCCAATGGCAGGCAACGGCTGACCTTGTGTGGAATTACGACGCTTTTACAGTCAATTACGGAATCAATTTCTTCAGCAAGACCCGCCGCTATACGCAAGCAATCACTCGCGTGAACCCGGATATAGTCGCGCCGCAATATCGCAAAATCGACGCACGTTTTACGCATGACCTGCAACTGCGCTGGACCACCCGGCGCGGCATCGGCTTTTATACTGGCGTGAACAACATGTTCGACCAGAAGCCCGACCTTGGCCTCACCTCCTACCCTGTCAGCCCGGTCGGCCGGTTCTTCTATGCCGGCATCCGCCTCGACACTGCCAACCTGTTCTGACGGTCAGATCGTTCTCATGGCAAAAGGGCGGGCCTTATATCGAGGTTCGCTATCGCGAACCCATGCTCCTCCCGCCCCGCCTCCCGGCCACCATAACCTATTGGCATCATTGGTGGCCGGGTGGGGAGGCGGGGCGGGAGGTATGCACAAGGCTCAACGAGCCGTCGTATTACACTGGACCGCCCTTTCAGGTCAGCTTGGCTGGCGACGTTTACGATACAGCCATTGAAAGCTGCCCGTCGCCTTCGTCGATCTTCACCGTGCTGCCATCGGGGATTTCACCCGCCAGCAGCTTTTCAGCCAGAGGATCCTGCAAATACCGCTGAACTGCACGCTTCAGCGGGCGCGCCCCATAGACGGGGTCATATCCGACGCGTCCCAGCCAACGCTTCGCTGCATCGGTGAGGTCGAGCGTGATCTTGCGATCCTTCAGCAGTTTCTGCACACGACCAACCTGGATTTCCACGATTGGCCCCATGTGTTCCTGCCCCAGCCTGTGGAACAGGATGATCTCGTCCAGCCGGTTAAGGAATTCAGGGCGGAAATGCCCGCGCACGACTTCCATGACTTGCGGTTCGACACTCTCGACATCCTGCCCTTCGGCCATGTTGGCCAGAAACTGACTGCCAAGATTGCTGGTGAGGATGATGAGCGTGTTGGAAAAGTCCACCACCCGGCCCTGCCCGTCCGTCAGGCGGCCATCGTCGAGCACTTGCAGCAGCACGTTGAACACATCGGCATGAGCCTTCTCGACCTCGTCGAACAGCACCACCTGATACGGCCTGCGCCGCACTGCCTCTGTCAGCACACCGCCTTC
>JAGREQ010000259.1 GCA_020446465.1 Novosphingobium sp.
ATGGCCATCGGTTCGCTTTCGGGGTGGTTCACGTTGCTGGGGATGATCGCCCGCCCGCGCGCCACTTCGTCACGCACGAACTCCGGCGTGACATAATCAGGGATGGCCGCACCCCAGTCCTGCCCGTCGCGCACAAGATCGCGCACCATTTCGCGCCCCAGGTTTTCGCGGGTGGCGACGTATTCCATCTCCGGCGTAATGATGCCGCGCTTGGCATAGTGCATCTGGCTGATGTTCGCGCCGGATTTGGCGCGCAGCACCGTTTTCGCTACATTGGGGAAGGCAGGCACGCCGCCACTTCGATCCGGCCCCAGTTGCCCGTTATCCTCCGGCTTGACGGCGCGCGGGGTATATTCTTCGACGTCCCCGCGCTCCATTTGCCACTGACGACGCATCGCAGGAAGGCCCGCGGCAATGTCAATCCGGGCATCCGTATCGGTATAAGGGCCGGAAGTATCATAGACCCGCACCGGCGGTTCCCCGCTGGAAGGCTCCAGTGCGATTTCGCGCATCGCCACCTGACGGGGACCAACATGGATCTTTCGGCTGCCGCGAATCGGGCCAGTGGTAACGCCGATTTCCAGTTTGCTGTTGATGTCGGCCATGTTGTCGCATTCTCCAGAAAGGCGGAGCGCGGGGAACTGCCGATCCTGGGAACGACCGCCCACTCCCTCCGCCCGTGTTAACGGGTTCAGGTTCAACGGGTCGTGGGGCGCGACGCCCACCTCTCAGCGCACGCGCGCTCCCCGGGGATAGCGGAAAGGCTACTCGCCTCTGGCAGGCGAGTCAAAGCCAATGGTCAGATCGGCATACCAGCCAGATGCAAACCACCCGCGATTGTCAGCGCAGCGCCCACCAGCACTGTGAAACCGGCCCAGCCGCGATGCATTGCCCCCAGATTTTTCAACCAGATCTGGGTGTAGATGTCACAGAACGCGAGGATCACCAGTGCTTCTGCCATCATCAGGCCACCCAGCGCCTTGAGCGCGCAGGACAGGATATCCCCCGGAAGCCACGGATTGGCCAGATAGACAATCGTGCCCACCAGCAATTCCAGCATTCCGCAGACGAACTGCGCGGTAGGGGAACTTTCCACTTCCTCTATCATCGTGCGCCAGATGCCCGGCTTGCGTAGTGCGCCGATCCCGGCAAACACGGCCGCCAGCCCCAGCAGCAGCCCGCTCCATCCTGTAAAATCCACCGCGCCGTTCATATCTGTTTCCTCTCCACATAGATTTCTGCGCCGCAAGGATGCCCGCTGTTCCAGGCTGCATATACGATCAGAATCAAATTGCGGATGTTTTTTGTGTCTTGCAAAGACCTGCGAACCCTTTCGTGCCCTGCAAAAGGCCATTAACAAGTGTGCATGAAACGCTCCGTCTGCACTCTTTTCATTATCGCTTCCCTCACTGCCAACGCTGCCCCCGGCACCGCAAATGCCCGGCCAATGACGCCAGAAGATGTCGGGCAATTGCAGGAACTTGGCCAATATACCATCGCGCCGGATGGGGAGCGGATTGCCTATACCACGCTGCATTATCCCGATGTCACCAGCGGCGAAAAGGATGGCCGCGCCACACAACAGTTGAAAGTGGCATGGGGGCCGGAACTGGGCCGTGACTGGTTGCCTGCCGAAATGAACGTGGGGGCGCTGCACTTTTCCCCGGATGGCCGGACATTGTCGTTCACCTGGGCAGAACCCAATGGCAAGGATGCCGTCTGGGGAATGCCTGTCGATGGTGGGGGGCACCGCAAACTGGCCGAAGTGGCAGGCGTTCATGTGCGCGACTATCGCTGGGCGCCCGATGGCAGCGCGCTCTACATGCTAACCGAACCTGCACCTGACGATGCAGCGATCAGGCGGCGTGAGGCTGGCTTCGATGCCGTCGTTTTTGAGGAAGAGTTGCGCTTTTCCCGCCTGATGGTGGCGCGGGTGGGCAATGCTGTCGACAAGTCCCCACGTGAAATCCGCGTGCCGGGCGAAGTTTCCCGCTTTGAAATCATGCCTGATGGCAAGCGCGCCGTTCTGGCAAGCGCCCCGACCCCTCTGGTCGATGATTACTATACAGCTAGCAAGCTGCATGTGCTGGATCTTTCCACCGGCAAAGTGCTCCGCACATTCACCACCACTGGCAAGCTGGGCGATTTCGAAGTTGCACCCGATGGACGGCACATTTCATTGATCGCCGCGACGGACCAGCACGATCCGGCCCCGGTCACGCTCTACCTCGGCGATATCGACACGGGCACGCTCACCCCTCTCAACGCAGGGGCCACAGAAGCAGCGATGGACGCAGAGTTCATGGCCGATGGCACGCTCGCCGTGCTGATCCACAAGGGCGCAAGGAGCGTGCTGCGTTTCCATGATATGAGCGGAAAGGTCACGCACGAGGTGGATACAGGCGATGTCGCTGTTTCTTCCATCGCTGCGGCCGGCTCCACGCTGGCAGCACGGGCCAGCACGGCGCGCCATCCATCCGAACTGTTCCGGCTGGAAGGTGACAGCCTGCAACGCTGGACCAATCACAACCCGTGGCTGGCCGCGATCGACTTTGGCCCGCAGCGCACGGTCACTTATACGGCGCGCGATGGGCAAGCTATCGAAGGCGTGCTGATTGAACCTGTAGGCGGCGTCCGCAACGGCAAGGCCCCGCCGCTGATCCTGGACATCCACGGCGGGCCGGAAACGCATGAAACGAACGGCTGGACCACCAGTTATTCAGGCCCCGGACAAGTGGCAGCAGGCCGCGGCTATGCCGTGTTCCTGCCCAACTATCGCGGCTCCACCGGATATGGAACGGCATTTTCAAAGCAGCATCAGGGCGATTACGCCGGCAAGGAGTTCAACGATCTGGTTGACGCCAAACGCGCACTTGCCAGCATGGGCCTGGCCGACCCGGCGCGGGTGGGCATTACCGGCGCATCTTATGGCGGCTATGCCAGCGGATGGGCCGCAACCGCGCTCACTAATGAATTTGCGGCCTCGGTCATGTTCGTGGGTATTTCCAACCAGATTTCGAAAGTCGGCACCACGGAAATCCCGAACGAAATGCACCTTGTCCATTCGTTGATCTGGCCGTGGGAGGATTGGCAAGCCATGCTGGACGCCAGCCCCGTCACCCACGCGGGCAAGGCCAATACGCCGCTGCTGATCCTTGCCGGAATGGATGATACGCGGGTCGATCCGGCACAGTCACACGAACTGTATCGCGCCATAAAGTTACGCACCGATACCCCCGTGCGGCTGGTGCTCTATCCGCGCGAAGGACACGGCAACCGGAAGGCTGCTGCGCGCTATGATTACAACCTTCGCATGATGGAGTGGTTTGACCACTACCTGAAGGGCGATGGCGAGCGGACCCGCGCGACGATGCCGCCCCCACGCCCCGAAATGCCGCGGACCAATGGCAGAAAATAAAGCAATTCGAGAAAAAGTTGATAGACTCTTTCGGCCAGGAAATGCGGCAAATCAAAAGCCTATAGCGCGCGCTTTCAGCCCATTG
>JAGREQ010000260.1 GCA_020446465.1 Novosphingobium sp.
AGGGCCAGTCCGGTGTACCCGACGCCGGTGAGGATCGCTGCCTGCGCGCCTCGGTCGATAACCATGCGCTGCAGAACGATGTACTGAAGGGCCTGCTGGAGCCAGCGGGTCAGCGCGTAACCGCATACAAAGACGAGAGCGAAGCGGAATACGCCGCCGAATGAAATCCTGACTTCCCCGATTGCCATGCCGTTGCGGAGCGCGAGAACGAAATCGACAATGTTTCCGACGGTGAAGCCCCAGCTGAGTGCAATCAACGGAATTGCGAGAATAGCAAGGGAGAACCCGAAAAGGATCGGCAACATCTGGATCGCGGTCGGACGGGTTCCATCATTGCGCCGGAACAGGGTTGTGGCCGCTTCGGTCACGGACTTGAAGATGAACACGGCCCCGAACACAATCGCGAGCGAACTTATCGTCGATGTCACCACATAGTAGGAAAGCCGAACGAACCCGAATGCCCCCGCAACGACGGCGATTATCAGAGCTGTACGCGCGACCTGGGCGATGGGCCGCAGTATGACCTGACGCAACTTGTCAGATTTTTCGGGATGCGACCTGACATGCGCGACCAGACCGATGTGGACAATGGCAAGCAGGCGCCACGCGGCATAGGCAACGGCAAGGACAATGACAAACGCGAACGCGGCGTCCAGGCCAGCAAGCTCGGCCCGGCTATCGTGAAATGAACTGGCAAGGCTTTCGGCGGCCATCACGATGGCCAATAGATAGGACGCCCGCAAGGCGCGCCGTTCATATTTGGCAGGCATGAGGAAAATGCGCGCCGGTTTGAAGGACGGCATGAACAGGCTGTGCCCGAGCCAGCGAAAGACCACGAAGGCAAGAACCGCGCCCAATGCGGGCGTCGCCAGCGCTCCCAGCCCGGCCAGATCGGGAGCCAGTGCCTCCACGATTGCGAGCAGGGCACCGAAGAAGACGAGTGGCGAAAGAAGGCCGAGCATGTCGCGCACAAACGCCCCGGCGAGTTCCAGCCGCGCAGATGCGAAATGACCTTCGGCCCAGCCAATCCACCGCAGGATCCAGCGGTGTCCGAACCATGCGGCAAGCAGCACCAGAGCGATAAGTCCGGCGAGCACCCATCTGATACTTTCCGGCGCGCGGATCACCGAAGTCTCGATGCCTCGAAACAGGGTCGCGGTGTCCCTCGATGCGTCTACCCAGAAGCCGGGAAGCAGCGGAGAGGCAGACCCGGTCAGGAGTTCTATGCGTTGCCGTCGTTTGACGATTTGCGCGACCTCACGGGAAAGAACGCCGGCACGGGCGTGCAAATCATGCAAGGCGACAATGGGGGCCTGAACTTTCGCGAGTTGCAGGTTGATCTGGTCGCGGCGCTCGGCAACCCAGGCATCCTCCGGCTTGTCGGCGGTTGGAACCGGTCCCAGTTCCGCGAGCTGCGCCTGAAGAATCCGGCTCTCAAGATTGCCGTCTGCCGCTTCTTCCAGCGCGAACTGGCGGGAAAAGCTGAGGTCGACTTGCAAGGCTTCCCACTTGTCCAGCGCAATTTTCTCTTGCTCGCGTTCGGGGAGCGAAATCCATTTCTGCGCCCGATCAACCGGCTCAGACCAGGTCGAAAGCGCCGAAGATTGCGAAGCAACCGTGGACTGCGCCAACGCAGCCGATGCCACCAGCGGGGCCAGCGATAGAAGGATGGCGAGAAGCGCGCAGACGGCCCGGCAAAGCCTGCCGTTCCGGGGCGCTTCGTATCGCGCCGTTCCGAACGGGACACGAATGTCAATCATCGCGTACTTCACGACCGGGAACGAGGGCAGGCAGGAACCAGGCTGCTGCAGGAAACCGGACACGGGAATGCATGACCATCACAACGTTGCAGCCAATGTCCCGCGCGATTGTCAACAAGGATCACCGTTCCGACCATCAGTGCAAAAGCGGCGAGCAGAATGGCAGGCCCGACAAATCGAAGGTAGCCAATTCTGTCAGACCCGAAGTATCCGAACATGTCCTTCAGCACGCCAAATCTCCATTCATTTTTCACCGGTGCCTGCATACCTGTTGCAGACCCGGATTATGAGGCCGCTCGAACTAAGGGCAACCCGTTCGGGTCAGTGCCCGCGACACCTTGGTGCAGTAAGCCACGTCAATTACTTATTGGCGAGCATTTTGAGCGCTTTGGTGCCGAGTACTTGGTTGAATGGAACTTTCATCGCATTAGCGCGTTAATAGGGCCACGATCTACAGCGATCCGTATTCCTGCGGCCCCGCTGTTCTCTGGAGACTGGATGTGCGCGAGATTTCAATCCGGGGATTGGTTGGGCGGCAGTTCGCCTGGGCATTTTGCGATGCAACCGCAGATACCCTGTCAGCACAGGAAGCGCATCGGCCCGATTCGGGAGGCGTCAGCAAATATCGCGATATTCGTTGCAACGGGTCGGCGGAGCGTGTCCGCGAACCAACTCCTGATCTCGGCCTCAGTTGGCGGGGCAACGGCGCCCGCGTGCACTTGGAACGCTGTGAACTATGTGAGAACCCAAATTGCCGCGCGCCTTGCCTTGGCATAGGCTGGGGTGGCGCCGACCGGCAATTGATGGAGACAGCCGACGCAGAAGCCTTTCCGACCGATGCGCGTTGTACCTTGTCCAACCATTAGCGCGAGCATCGTCGGTCGTCAGAAAAGAGGTGATGAATGCGGTATGTACCATGGGCCTATGCAGTCATCTGCATCGCCGCTTTCATCATTCTCGCACTGGGTAGCCCTGCGCTTGCCGGGGGCGATGCCGATCCGCTTTCAGGCGTTTTTGTCTTTTTGCTCTCGTTGCCATGGATACTTTTGACCGATCTGTTCGGTGAAGTGTCGCTGGTTGTCATAATCGTCTGTGCGATCGGCGCTATGCTGCTGAATTTCCTGATCTTGCGTCGGCTCGTAAGGCGCTTTCACCCAAGGGTTTCGAAAGGGGATCAAATATGAACAAGTCCAAGCTGCCGGTTCTGGCCAGCGCCGCCATAGCCGTGATGATGCCGGTTGGCGCAGCCTTGGCGCGGCCGCCGGCTGAACTGTCCGATCTCGAAGGAATGCGTGCATCTTCGGGAGAGAGCGTGCTTCAGGCCCGTGGCTATCGCAGCGCGGGGGGAAAGACCCAGGGTGGCCAGAAGTGGACCTATTGGTATAACAAGAACGCCTCAAATCCGTGTGTCGGCATCGTGACGCGCAACGGTCGCTTCGACACGGTGCAGGGCTTCGAAAAATCCGAGTGCAACAAGGGAGGTGGCGCTGGCGCGGCAGTCGCCGGTGTGGCTGTTGCCGCAATTCTGGGCGCGGCGCTCCTGAGCCACAATGACAAACATCACAAGAGCGGCAACCACTATGCAGACAATAGCCGTGAAGCTGAATACGAACGCGGGTACAACGATGGCGTGCACGATGGCCAGTTCGTGAATTACGACCACAACCAGGATTATGTAGATGGTTTTGCCGCGGGCCAGCGTGAGCGCGAAAACCGGATGTCCGCCAGCCGCTATCA
>JAGREQ010000261.1 GCA_020446465.1 Novosphingobium sp.
GACGATTTTCGCAATTTCGAGGCGCTCAACATCCCCCCGCATCATCCAGCGCGAGCGATGCATGACACGTTCTATTTTGACGCACACACCTTACTGCGCACGCACACCTCGCCGGTGCAGATCCGCGTCATGGAAACCCAACCGCCGCCGGTGCGGGTTATCGCCCCAGGCCGGGTTTACCGCTGTGATTCCGACGTGACCCATTCGCCGATGTTTCATCAGGTGGAGGGATTGATGGTAGATGAAAATATTAGTATGGCAAATTTAAGATCGATCCTGGAGCAATTTTTAAGCGTATTCTTTGAACAAAATGTTAAAATTAGGTTTCGAAGTTCTTACTTCCCTTTTACAGAACCATCAGCAGAAGTTGATATGCAATGTACAAAATGTAATGGAACAGGTTGTAGGATTTGTAGTCGTACAGGATGGCTAGAAATTTTGGGTTGTGGCATGGTGCACCCGAATGTCATCCGGAATTGCGGCCTTGATCCTGAAGAATATCAAGGTTTTGCCTTTGGGATGGGGATTGAGCGGATTGCTATGCTCAAATACGGCATCCCCGATTTGCGAACCTTCTTTGAAAGTGACACCAGATGGCTCAGCCATTATGGTTTTGATCCGCTCAACCGCCCTAACCGCGCGACGAAATAGAATTTAAAAGGACCGATGAAATGAAATTCACGATAGACTGGTTGAAAGAGTATCTGGAAACCACGGCAACATTGAATGAAATCGTAACCAAATTGACCGAAGTTGGTTTGGAGGTCGAAGAAGTTGAAGATCGCGCCACTCTTTTTGCGCCGTTTAAAGTGGCCGAAGTTCTGGAAGCCGATCCACATCCTGATGCCGATCGCCTCAAAGTCTGTCAGGTTAGAACCGAAGATGGTGTTGTTCAGGTTGTCTGCGGTGCGCCCAATGCCCGCGCCGGGCTGGTCGGTGTGCTGGGCCTGCCGGGGGCTGTCGTGCCTGCCAATGGCATGACGATGAAAGTTGCTGCGGTGCGCGGTGTCGAATCCAACGGCATGATGTGTTCGACGCGCGAGCTGGAACTGGGTGACGATCACGAAGGCATTATCGAATTGCCTGCTGATGCGCCGGTGGGGACAGACTTTGCCGGTTACAGCGGGGCAAGCCCCATCATTGATGTGGCGATCACGCCCAACCGGCCCGATTGCATGGGCGTCCACGGCATTGCCCGTGATCTGGCGGCGGCAGGGCTGGGCGCTCTGAAACCGCTCCCAATCGAAGAGACCAGGGGTGCATTTCCTTGCCCGGTCGAGATTCGCACTGACGATCCCGATGGTTGCCCGGCGTTCTATGGACGGGTCATTCGCGGTGTTCGCAACGGTGCATCGCCCGAATGGATGCAACGACGGCTGATTGCAGCGGGGCAGAGGCCGATTTCGGCGCTGGTGGACATTACCAACTATGTCATGCTGGCCTACGGGCGACCGGCCCACGCTTATGACCTTGCCAGGCTGAGCGGCCCGGTCGTGGCGCGGCGCGCGCAGGATGGCGAACAGGTTCTGGCGCTCAACGAAAAGACTTACACGCTCGACAGTTCGATGACTGTCATTGCCGATGACAGCGGCGTTCATGACATCGCCGGGATCATGGGCGGGGAACATTCGGGGTGCGATGAAAGCACGCAGGACGTCCTGCTGGAAATCGCCTATTTCGATCCTGCAACGATCGGGGTAACGGGCCGCAAACTTGGCCTTGCGTCGGATGCACGCACCCGTTTTGAACGCGGCGTTGACCCGTCCTTTCTCGATGCTGGCCTCGACCTTCTGACAGACCTTATCCTTCGCATTTGCGGCGGTGAGGCAAGTGAAGTCATTCGTGCCGGTTCGCCCCCGTCAGAGGCCCGGACTGTCGCTTACGATCCTGCACTGGCCGAACGGCTGGGCGGCGTTGCTATTGCCGAGGCTGAACAGAAACGCATTCTCGCAGCGCTAGATTTTGCCGTTTCGGCGGACTGGCAAGTGACTGCGCCCTTGCGCCGCCATGACATCGAAGGCGCTGCCGATATTGTCGAGGAAGTGGTCCGTATCCACGGGCTTGATAACATCGCCAGCGTTGCCCTGCCGCGCACCGATGGGGTGGCAAGGCCCACGGCCACACCTGCACAAGTGGTGGAGCGGCGCTTGCGCCGTGCTGCTGCCGCGCGCGGGTTGAACGAGGCCGTGACGTGGTCGTTCCTGCCAGTGGATGAGGCTGAACACTTTGCCGACGGTGCACCGCTCTGGGTGCTCGAAAACCCGATCAGCGAAGATATGAAAGCGATGCGCCCGGCGCTGGTTCCGGGGCTTCTTTCGGCAGCGAAACGTAACCTTGATCGCGGGGCCAACGGGGTCCGGCTTTTTGAGCTGGGACGGCGTTATCTGCGCGGAAAGGATGGGGCGAGTGACGAGAGGCTGACTCTCGGCATCGTGCTGGCGGGTGAGAAGACGGCGCGCGGCTGGGCTTCGGGCAAGGCGCAAGCCTATGACGCCTATGACGCCAAGGCTGAAGCGCTGGCCCTGCTCGCGGTTGCTGGCGCGCCGGTTGAAAAATTGCAGGTCATGGGAGAGGCGGGCGATCAGTTCCACCCCGGCCAGTCAGGCACCTTGCGGTTGGGGCCGAAGAACGTGCTGGCGCGGTTCGGGGCGCTTCATCCGCGCACGGCTGCCCAGTTCGACATTTCCGGCCCTGTCATGGCTGTGGAGCTGTTCCTCGATGCCATTCCGGCAAAGAAGGGCAACGTGACATTCGCGCGCAGCGCCTATGCGCCGCCTGCCTTGCAATCGGTAACGCGTGACTTTGCCTTTCTGGTTGAAGCCGCGCTTCCTGCAGACGATCTGGTCCGCGTCGCAAAGGGGGCGGACAAGGCCAATATCGTGGCAGCGCGTATATTCGACGTGTTTACGGGGCAGGGCGTGCCCGAAGGCAAGAAGTCGATTGCACTTGAAATCACGCTCCAGCCCGGAGAGAAAAGCTACACGGACGAAGACTTGAAAGGCATTGCAGACAAGGTCGTTGCGGCGGCAGGCAAGCTGGGAGCAGAGCTGCGCGGCTGATCGCCGTGCGTGCCAGGTAAACCCATGTCCAACCGTCGCACCTTTGCCATCATCTCGCACCCTGACGCGGGCAAGACCACGCTGACCGAAAAGCTCTTGCTGCAAGGCGGGGCGATCCATCTTGCCGGGGAGGTCAAGGCCCGTGGGGCCGCGCGCCGCGCCCGGTCCGACTGGATGAAGATTGAACAACAACGCGGGATATCCGTCACATCCAGCGTCATGACGTTTGAGCGTGACGGCGTGACTTTCAACCTGCTCGATACGCCGGGGCACGAGGATTTCTCCGAAGACACTTATCGCACGCTCACGGCCGTCGACAGTGCGATAAGTGTCTTCGGAAAAATCCTCCCCTTCCCCCCCTGCACGCCGGAGAACATCCATCCCGCCCTGCGGCTGTTCCTGGCCGGCAGCCTGTTCAATGGC
>JAGREQ010000262.1 GCA_020446465.1 Novosphingobium sp.
GCGGCGGGATGGCCGATTATTACACTATCATTGAAGAGGTGTCGGCCCATGGGTGCCCGCTTCTGGCAATGGTCATCAATTCAATCTGCTCTCCAATGATCGCGAAATACGGTTCTGACACGATGAAACGGGAATGGCTGCCCGACCTTGCCAGTGGCGTGCGCCGTATGGCTTTTGGTATTACCGAACCCAATGCGGGGTCGAACACGCACAATGTTTCGACGCAAGCGCGACAAACGCCAGATGGATGGGTGCTGAGTGGCAGCAAGTACTGGACAAGTGCAATCGATGAATCCGATGCGGTTCTGGTTGTAGCGCGTGACGCAGACCGTTCGACGCCAGAACGTTCGTGTCTCTCGCTGTTTATAGTGCCTACAGATGCCAAGGGTCTGAGCTGGACCAAGATTGATTGCGCAGTGGCGGTGGCGGAAGACCAGTTCTTTACCTACTATGACGATATCAAACTCCCGGCAGAGGCACTGATCGGCGAACCTGGGAACGGACTCAAGCAGTTATTCGTCGGCCTCAACCCCGAACGAATGGCAGTGGCTGCCATCAACAATGGCATTTCACGCTTCGCACTTGCCCAGGCTGCCCAGTATGCGTGTGATCGCACAGTCTGGAAAGCGCCCATTGGAACGCATCAGGGGATTGCGCATCCACTTGCAGAAGCATTTATCGGCGTGCAGCAGGCAAGGCTGATGGCTGCCCGTGCCGCACAACTTTACGATCAGGGCGAGGATGCTGCCGAAGCATCGAACATGGCGAAGTTCGCTGCAGCTGAATCGTCTCTCAAGGCTCTGGATCAAGCCATTCAGGTTCACGGTGGTAACGGTATGTCCAACGAATACGGGCTGGCAGACTTGTGGTTCGTCGCACGTATGCACAAGACCGCACCCGTCAGCCGGGAAATGGTATTGAACCATGTTGCCCAGCACAGCCTCGGTTTGCCCAAGAGTTATTGATGGACAATCCGCCGCTTGATCTGCTGGCAATACTGCGGTCGCAGGCTGATCCGAAGCCCCAGGCGCCATGCCTGCTGTTTGAAGATGAAATCATCACGTTCGGCGAGTTTGACCGGCGAACGGATATGGTGGCGGGTGCGCTGAAGAAGCAAGGAGTCGGCGTGGGTGATCGGGTGGCAATTTTGTCGCTTGGGCATCCGATATTTTTCGAGCTGTTGTTTGGGTGTGCAAAGTCTGGCGCAATCATGGTGCCGCTCAATCACCGCCTGTCGGGACGTGAGGTGGATGATATTCTCTCCGATGCGGAACCCTCTCTGTTGCTGGTCGAGAGCGATCTTGTTCATCTGGTTGGAGAGGAGCATACTTTCCCGCGACTGGACACCAGAGATTTTTCCGACTGGCTTGAAGCAGCTTCACCGGCAACGCCGCACCCTGTTTCGCCTGACGATCCGGTTCTTATTCTTTACACGTCAGGCACCACTGCCCTGCCCAAAGGAGTCGTCCTGAGTCACTGCAACTTGTCTTACCTGGAACGCATGGCCAGAGAGTTGTGGGACTTTACGAATGAGAGCGTGAACCTTGCAGCCATGCCGCTATTTCATATCGGAGGCTTAGGCTGGGGGTTACTGGCCTTCAGCCAGGGTGGGCAAACGGTGCTGACTCGCAGTGGCGACATAACAGAATTACTCGATCTGATGCGCCATCACAGGGTGACACATGCCTTTTTCGTTCCAACGATCATTCAACGTCTGGTCGAGCATATCGAGGAAACTGGAGTCCCTGCGCCTAAAGTGGCGCATATGTTCTATGGCGCTGCACCGATTGGCGAAGCCTTACTCAATCGTGCCATCGCAGCGTTTGGCAGCGCTTTTCATCATACCTATGGAATGACAGAAACGGCGGGCACAACCGTAACACTGGCCCCAGACGATCACGACCCCAAGGGCGCCCACCCTGAACGGTTAGCGTCATGCGGCAAGGCCATGCCATGGGTCGAACTCCGGTTGGTCGATCCCGAAACAGGGCGAGACGTGCCATGCGGAGAGATTGGCGAAATCCGTATGCGATCACCGTGTATAACCAAAGGCTACTGGCGCAAGGACGCAGCGACGGATGAAGCGATAACACCCGACGGGTGGCTCTGTTCGGGAGACGCTGCGGTTCAGGATGCAGATGGCTACATCTATTTGCGTGACCGTTACAAGAACATGATCGTTTCAGGTGGCGAGAACATCTATCCGGCTGAAATAGACAGCGTGCTCCAATTCCATCCTGCCATCCAGGATGTCGCGGTAGTTGGTGCACCTCATTCCCAATGGGGCGAAACACCACATGCCTATGTCGTACTTAAGTCAGGCATGAACACCGATGAGGCAGAGGTCATTGCTTATGCAAGGGCACGACTGGCCCATTACAAGTGCCCGACCAAAGTGATCTTTGTCGATGACCTGCCCCGTAATGCGTCAGGAAAGATCCTCAAGCGGGAATTGCGCGGTTGATGCAGTGTGTCCCTTCACAGTTCGAGTTGCTATAAGTCATATCCATGCCGATGACTATTGTAGTCAAATCAGGTCGGAAACCGCTCTAGATGATCCCATCCCCATGGATGTATCGGATATTTCGGACGCACTCTTCAGAAAGGCGCAAATCAAGTGGGTGGTGAAATGCAAACTGATCAAAAAAGGGTGGCCATAGTTACAGGTGCGGCCCGAGGTATCGGGGCCGCGATTGCCAAACGTCTTGCCGAGGACGGGCACGACCTGGCGCTACTCGATCTCGATGCAGCGGCTTGCGCAGAGACGCTGACCACCATCCAGTCTTTGGGTCGCAAAGGAATTGCTGTCGCCTGTGATGTTGCGGATGAAGACAAGGTCGGCACAGCAGTCAGCACACTGGTTGAGCAACTTGGAGCACCGGCCGTGCTCGTCAACAATGCTGGTGTTCTGCGTGACAGGTCTTTGGGCAAGATGACACTACATGACTGGGACTTTGTGAATGATATTAACCTGAAGGGCACTTTCCTTATGTGTCGTGCGGTTGAACCATACATGCGCGCAGCAGGCTGGGGACGGATCGTCAACATGTCGAGCATAGCCGCTCTGGGTGTATTCGGAGAAGCGAATTATTCAGCAGCCAAGGCTGGTGTGCAGGGTCTCACCAAAACTCTGGCAATTGAGCTTGGTTCGGCGGGGATCACAGCCAATGTGGTGGCGCCCGGCTTTGTCGTTACCGAAATGACCAAGGCAGTGGCCGACCGCATGGGAGTTTCCATCGACGAACTGTCCTCCATGATGATGCGCGATATCGTCGTTGGGCGGACTGGCACACCCGAAGACATCGCCAACGCTGTCGCATATTTCTGCGATCCACGTTCCTCTTTCGTTACAGGGCAGGTTCTTTACGTCGCCGGAGCGCCGCGCGGATAAGGAGCACAGGTTCTGTCAGGCCATATCGGAATGTTCTACCGGCGGCGAACTGCCCCGAATAGGCGTGTAGTCCGGGTGCATACGCCAGAAG
>JAGREQ010000263.1 GCA_020446465.1 Novosphingobium sp.
GGCCGCCTTTCTGGCTGGCCAGATCGGTTTTACGCAGATCGCATCATCTGTTGAGGCTGTGATGGGGGCCTTTGCCCCTGCTGCTCCAGCCTGTCTGGATGACGTGCTGGCGATTGACGCCGAAGCACGAATGCGTAGTTCTGAGATACTCGACAAATCTTTTGCAAGGACTTCACCGGTTTGACCGAATCACCTTCCATTCTGCTGATGATCGTGGGCTTTCTGCTGGTGCTGGGGCCGCTCGTCACAGTGCATGAACTGGGGCACTATCTAGTCGGACGCTGGTGCGGGGTGAAGGCGGATGCGTTTTCCGTCGGGTTTGGCAAGGAGCTTTGGGGCCGGACCGACAAACACGGCACGCGCTGGAAACTCTCTGCCCTGCCGCTTGGCGGATATGTCCAGTTTGCGGGCGACATGAACCCCGCCAGCCAGCCAACCGATGAATGGCTTGCCTTGCCGGAGGAAGAACGCGCCCGCACGTTTCAGGCAAAGCCCTTGTGGCAGCGCGCGCTGATTGTGGCCGCCGGGCCTTTTACCAACCTTCTGGTTGCAGTGGCGATTCTTTCTGCGTTCAATCTCGCTTATGGCAAACTTGTCATTCCACCTGTTGTTGCCGCGGTTTCCGAAGGATCGGCAGCGGCAAAGGCTGGCTTGCAGGAAGGCGACAGGATCGTTGCGACAGACGGCGTGGCGTTGAGCAGTTTCGATGAACTGCGCGATCGGGTCGTGCCGTTCCCGGAATATGACATTGTCCTGACGGTCGAGCGTGACAACCGGACATTCGATCTCGACTTCACGATCCCTTCGGTGATCGAGCGCGACCGTTTCGGAAACGAAAGCCGTATCGGGCGCCTTGGCGTATTTTCCGTTCCGGGCGAACGGGTAGAGGTGGGGCCGCTTGAATCGGTGGGGCTGGGGGTGCGTCAGACAGGCGGAATCGTTGTCATGATGTGGCACGGGCTTGTCCAGATCGTGACCGGCAAACGGACTGTCGAGGAGCTTGGCGGACCGATCAAGATTGCCAAGTATTCAGGCGAGCAGCTTTCCCTTGGGTGGGAGCCTTTCGTCTATTTCGTGGCTCTCATCTCAATTAATTTGGCATTCATTAACTTGCTGCCAATCCCTGCGCTCGACGGTGGCCATCTGGCGTTTTATGCATCGGAAGCCATCCGCAGAAAACCCATCGGACCGCGCAGTCACGAGTGGGCCTATCGCACCGGCATCGCTCTTGTGCTGGCCTTGATGGTATTTGTCACCATCAACGACATTGCTCAGCTTTCCTTCTTCGGAAGCTAGCAAGGGTGCGAGTTCGGCTTGCCGTGCGATTTGCGGGGGAAAGTGAGCGTAATAATGCTGAATTTTGGCTGCTCTTCGCTTGATTGCAAGCGGTCGATCGGGCAGAGGGCGGCATTCTGGCCCGGATGCAAGTTATTTGCGCCCGTAACTGGACGTGTCTGTCGTCTGACAGGCTGCAATCCCCATTTCTCAGGGGGTAAAGAATGGGAATCGCCGTGGCAAGGATTGGACGGGATATGAGCCTGAAGGCAGAGAAAATCGGTAAATCACGTCTCGCAGTGGCGCTTCTTGGGTCAACCGTTCTTGCCGGGCTTCCGGTTGTGGCGAGCGCGCAGGACGAGGCGGCAACTGTGGGAACACAGGACGGCGTTGAAGCTGCATCGGCGGGTGAGGCTGCCGCGCAGGCCGAATCGAATACTATTCGCACGTTGACGGTTTCTGGTTTCCAGCGGTTAGAGCCGGCAACGATCCTCAGCTACATCCAGTTGCGCGAAGGTCAGCCCTACAGCCAGGCCGCAGCGGACCAGGCGTTGAAGGATCTTTACGCGACCGAACTGTTCGCCAACGTCCAGATCCGCAACGAAAGCGGCAACGTGGTGATCGAGGTTCAGGAAAACCCGGTCATCAACCGGATCGTTCTGGAAGGTAACAAGACGCTCAAGAACGACAAGATCCTGCCTGAAATCAAGCTGGCGCCCCGCCAGATATTCACCCGCTCCAAAGTGCGCGCCGATGTTGCCCGCATTATCGAACTTTACAAGCGCAAGGGCCGGTTTGCCGCTGAAGTCGAGCCGAAAATGGTATCGCTGGAGCAGAACCGCGTCGATATCGTCTTTGAAATACGCGAAGGGCCGAAATCGAAAGTCCGCCAGATCAATATCATCGGGAACGATCATTTTTCCGATGGCAAGTTGCGCGGCGAGATGGTCACGAAGCAGGCGCGTTTTTTCCGGCTGTTCAGTTCCAGCACCGGGTATGACCCGGACCGCATGGCATTCGACCAGCAGAAGCTGCGTCAGTTCTACCTGACGGAAGGCTATGCCGATTTCCGCGTTGTTTCGGCAGTGGCAGAGCTGACCCCGGACAAGAAAGACTTCATCATCACCTACGTCGTCGAGGAAGGCGATCGCTACAAGTTTGGTGGGGTGAGCGTGCAAAGCCAGTTGCGTGACTTTGATGCAGAAGCGCTGACCAAGCGCCTGCCGATGAAGGAAGGCGACTGGTACAACGCCAAGGAGGTCGAGGACACAGTCGAGAACATTACGGAACTCGCCGGGACGCTTGGCTATGCTTTTGCCGATGTCAGCCCGCAGTTCAGTCGCAGCAAGCAAGACCTGACGATGGCGGTTGACTTCACCATAGCCGAAGCCCCGCGCGTCTATGTCGAACGGATCGATATTAACGGCAATACGCTGACCCAGGACAAGGTCATCCGTCGGGAATTCCGGATAGCAGAAGGCGATGCGTTCAACTCCTTGCAGGTCAAACGCTCATCTGAGCGGATCAAGTCGCTGGGGTATTTCCAGGAAAACTTCGAGGTCAAGCAGGAGCAGGGCAGCGCGCCGGACCGGATCGTGCTGAAAGCCGACGTCGAGGAAAAACCGACGGGCGAACTCCAGCTTTCGGCCGGTTTCTCCAGCCTTGAAAGCTTCATCCTTTCCGGCTCGATCCGCCAGCGCAACTTCCGCGGGCGCGGCCAGACGGTCGGCCTCAGCCTCAACTTCTCGCGCTATACCAAGTCGGCGCAGGTCAGTTTCGTCGAACCCTATCTGTTCGACAGCAACATCTCGGCTGGCGTCGATATCTACCGCCGCGACCTCAACAGCTTCAACTATTTCGGCAATAAGCGGAATACGACGTACCAGCGGGGGACTACCGGCGCCCAGTTCCGAGTGGGCGTGCCAATGACCGAATATATCACGGCGATTGGGCGCTATACGCTCAACTATGACGATGTTTCGCTCGGCAACGAATTCTATACGGACCGCGAATCCGGCGATCCCGGCGATCTGCGTTGCGACCCGCTACTCGCTGGCCGGTATCTGTGCGATGCGCTGGGCAAGGATCTCAGTTCGATCATCGGCCTTTCGTTGGTCTACGATACTCGCGATAGCCGTTATCGTCCGACGCGCGGGCATAACGTGACCGTTGGCTTCGACTTTGCCGGCTTGCTCGGCGATG
>JAGREQ010000264.1 GCA_020446465.1 Novosphingobium sp.
TTCCCAAAAGCTCTCATTTCAAAAAATCCCGAAGCAAATTTTTCCCTGCCTCGAATGAGCGCAAGGCAACAGATCTGACCAAGGGACAGAACCCAATGGCAAACCGCACATCATATTCTGAAAAGCATCATGCTTCGCCCGCACAGGCGCCGCCGCAAGGACATGGCGGCGCAAAGACTAATTGCTGTAACAGTTAAAAATCTGTGTAATTAATGAGCAGACTGCCGAATATTTAGGCGGCTAAATTAGATCGCCAACAAAAGCCAGGTCGTGGCCTCAACCATGTTACCGCTTGGTCATGCTCTCAAACAGTTCGAGGATTTGCTGGCGAAATTGAATGCGTTCCGGGGTATTGTCCAGATCATCACACATGCGCTCCAGGAGAAACTCAAGCTTGTGCATTGCTTCAGTGTGAGAGCGGATTTCGCATGCCTGTATCCTGTCAACAATCCGGGAAATTTCCCGGTCAAGTTCCCGAATACCTTTCTCATCATCCTCCGAAATGTGTGCAATTAGCCTTTTCTGGAGCTCCCTGTATCGACTGATCAATTCGATAATCATTTTGAAACCGCTCTGTTGGCAAACACAGCAGCACGGGCGCCTCTCGCTGAAACTCCACAGCAACAGCCAGTCCCCCATGACTTACGATTAGTATTCTACACATTTTGAAGGTCATTTATATAAATTCTTACGTTTACGTTAATATGAACATTATTTTAACGATGTAATAATGAGCAGCATTCAGGACTCATTTTGTTGACCCTGACCACATCATTTTTTTTGTGAAGAGTCTGTTTTTTAATTTGAAATTCGCAACAATCATGCTTCCGTTGGGTAAGGTGCAGCCGGGCAATCCAAAATGGGTAATGTTGTACAGTTAACAAGGGCCTCTGATATCGTCAGACCGAAAAGATTGAAATCGAACCTGCCAGAAACATTGGCTGGTAAGTTTCCGACAGGCAATCATCCGATATCTGCCGACTTTGCGGATGTGGCAAAAGCACATGGATTTCTTTCATATGCGGTTGTCGATATCAGCGAACGCAGGGGAGAGCATGTTTTTCCGCGAATACGCTTTCACAACCTTGACGAAGAACTCGGACAGCGAGTTGCTGCTGTCGAAGATCTTACCAATTGCTCCGTATTCCTGATGCTCGGTGAAACACACGTCCCGTTTCCATTCACAACGGGACTGGACTGCCGGACGAATGAAGCACCAGATCCATCTCTGCTCGACAATCAACTGGATGCGCTGCTGAATAACTTCGGAATACGAGGTGGTTATTGCGTTCCGGTCTGCGCACCAAACTCAACTCGAAGCGTCGTCATGTATTTTGGCCCGCGTGAGGAACCCCATACCCGCTACCCAAGTCTGGTGCTTGATACGATCGAAAGCTTTGATGCGATCTGGCACATAAGGGCATCCGGAAATACGAAAAACGACTATGGATTGCGGCCTCGCGAACTGGATTGTTTAAGGGGACTTTCAGAGGGTAAATCCACCGTTGAAATCGGTGCTGCTTGTTCACTTTCTGCGCATACAATCAATGCGTATTTAAGCTCGTGTGTGGTCAAGACTTTTGCAAAATCAGTTCACGAAGCGCTGTTTAAGGCAAGGTCTGCCGGATTGATTTGAGTTCCTATCGCCATACTCGGGAATTCGGCGTCGCACTGCCATGTCCACTGCGGCAATTTTCATTCTAAAGATATTGGACTGATAGCCGGTCTGGAAAATCTAGATCGTTCAATGGCGGCATTAAGTATGACGCGATGCATCATGAGGCAGAGAATCATTGTCCGCAGAGGAGCCGTGAACGGATTGGCTGGTTTCGACTTTCCCTCCGGTGAAGCGGACATTCATTCAAGGAATGCAAAAGAGAGTGATTGTCCATTTACCGCGGTCGCAATCCGGCATTCTGCAGGTGAGGTTGCTTGCCGCAGATCTTTTTGGTTTCCCGGATAAAGCCATGAATGTGGAACGACCGTGCGAGGCATCGAAGATCTCGGATTTAGCCGATCGCCAACCGGCGATTGATGTCCAGTTATCTACCGCGTCCTACCAGGCATCCGATCACAAACCCGATCAGTAGCACCAACAGGAGGATGGCCAGAAAACCAATTCCGATACCGCCGAACATTCCATAGCTGCCATCCATCATCATTGTTCTTTTCCTCCTTTTCCAGTCAATGGTTAGACCCTGTCCCGAGCCAGCCGGGAAGTACCCTGCACCTTACTAAGCCACTTCAAACCACGTATTCATGCCAGCTGCAGCGTGTTCGAGCATGTGACAGTGGAGCAGCCATTTGCCCGGGTTGTCCGCAACAAAGGCGATCCGCGTTGTCTGCTCAGGACCAATCATGAATGTATCACGCCAAACGTGTCCCTCATCCATGTCACTTCCGGATCTGTCCAGTATCCGGAAATGATGACCATGAACATGCATGGCATGTTCCCACACGGTTTGATTGATAACCTCCATGACGATGGTTTCACCCCGCTTTGTTCTGAACAGCGGCGCTTCAGCCAGGTTGGCAACACCATTGAAGGCCCAGACCTGCTTGGTCAGCATGAAATCCTGCCGCGTCAGGGAGCGACCCTGGTAGACGATATTCCCCATGCGGCCCATCGCGCCGCCGGTCATTTCCAAACGCACATCTCGTGCCGCGGAGAGATCCGGTTCCGGCAATGTATTCGGTACTAGGGCCGGAACGGGACTCTGGACCGATCCAGCCCCCTCGACACCAAACTCGACAAGGCTGAAGGGCTGGTCGCCAGACAGATCCTCTATCCGGAAATCTCCATCAGGTGTCACCAGGAGGTCAATCCGCTGCGCCGGCCCAAACAACAACGGACCATGCTGCGGCGAAACTGCGCTGGAGAGAGCCTGTCCATCGAATGCCAGTATTTTCCCGCCGAACTTCGTGGGGTTGATGGTGTAAACCCTTGCATTTGATACGTTGATCAATCTCAGCCGATAGGGTTGTCCCTTGTTCAGCTTCACCGGGGCCGAAGCATTTCCGTTGACTGTCAGCCAATTCCCAAGCCGCCCGCCATGGCTCCAATCCATCATCGAACCAAGACTAGCTGTATCCAGCGTGCCATCCTGACCAAGCCGCCAGTCGTCAATGATCAGGGTAATATCATGGTTCGGATCGAAGGCAGGATCTGTCTCGTCCACGATGAGCGAGCCGTAAAGTCCCCGTGCGACCTGATTCCAGCTTTTGTTATGGGCGTGATACCAGTAGGTTCCCGCGTCCGGTACGGTGAATTCGTACATGAACTCTCCTCCAGGCGGCACGGCTTCCTGGGTGAGACCCGAAACCCCATCCATGGCGTTCTCGATTCGGATCCCGTGCCAGTGGATTGAAGTCGGTTCAGGAAGCTCGTTGCGAAAGCGGATCCGGATGCGTTCGCCCTTTTTGGCGCGGATCTCGGGACCGGGCGTCTTGCCATCATAGGTCCAGAGC
>JAGREQ010000265.1 GCA_020446465.1 Novosphingobium sp.
ATGTCGTATGGTTGCAGGATAAGACAGCCCTTCGCGCTCCAGTAATTATGGAGGGCAAGGATCATGTCCTGGAAGCTTTGCGCCGGAGCCTGTGTCATCGGGTGCGCCAATGGCCAAAAGGCGCGGTTCGGTCAATCCCTGCATCGCCATTGCCAGGCGCCGGTCAGGGGCTTTCATTGACGGTTAAGCGAATTGGGCGGATAGGAGCGCCCCATGAACCTGTTGAGGAAAATCGCTCGCGCCCTTGCTGCTCTTTCGATCGCGCTGGGCGGTAATGCAATCGCGCGCACGCCGGAAGGGGCCGCTGCCCCGCCAACGGTTGCTGTCCCGGCCGTTGCAGATACCGATGCGCCAGAGCGTCGTTCTGGCCCGGCCCTGTGGAAAGTAGCGGACAAGGACACCACCGTTTACCTGTTTGGAACCGTCCACGCCTTGCCGCCAGAGCTGGAGTGGATGGACGATAACATCAGCAAAGCCTTGCATGGGTCGGATGTGCTTATCACCGAAATCCCGATGGAAGGCGCAAGCTCGCTCGATCCCGCCGTACTTAAAATGGCGATGTTGCCACCTGAAAAGACCTTGCGCGGTATGATGAACGATGATGACCGCGCCGCTTATGAAAAGGCGATGGCAAGCCTGTCTCTGCCCGCTGCTGCATTCGACAAACTGGAGCCGTGGTATGCGGCGCTGATGCTGTCCACCATGCCGCTGATGCGCGATGGCTATGGTCCCGACAGCGGGGTTGAGGCAGTGCTGGAAAAGGCATTCGGGCCAGAACGTCCGCGCGGTGCGCTGGAAACGGTGGATTACCAGCTTGGCCTCTTCGACACGCTGCCCATCCCGACGCAGCTCGATTACTTGCGGCAGGTTTCTGATAACGTCGAAGATATGAAGCCAAAGCTCGATGCGATGATAGCCGCATGGCTGGCGGGTGACGCAGATGAACTGGGCAAGCTCATCAATGATGACGAGACTGATCCCGCTCTGGTCGAACGCCTGTTGACCCAGCGCAACCGGAACTGGGCGGCATGGATAGAAAAGCGCATGGAAACCCCAGGCACCGTATTTGTCGCGGTTGGCGCAGGGCATCTCGCCGGAGAAAGCAGCGTGCAGGCGATCCTTCGCGATGACGGTATCGAGGCTGAACGGGTCCAGTGATGGACACTGCATGTTGACAGGCCGCTTGCGCGCATTTGTCACGGGATGCGTTTTTGCCTTGCTGGTCGCGGGCTGTGGGCGGCCAGAGCCAGAGACGATCATGGCCCGGCCCGCATTCTGGCAAGTCGACGGCCCGAATGGAGAGCGCGGGTATCTCTTGGGCACGATCCATCGCCTGCCTGCCCATGTCGAATGGCGTGGCAAGGTGATTGATGCGGCGCTGGGCGATGCAGGCATGTTGGTGCTGGAAACCGCCGATGTTGGTGAGCCTGCGAAAATGCAGGCCATATTTGAACGGCTCGCCTATTCCCCCGGCCGTCCATTACTAAAAGACAGAGTGCTTGCCGCTGATCGTCCGCACCTTTCCACCCTGATGGAAAAGGCAGGTTATAAAACTGGCGATTTCCGCTCGATAGAGACATGGGCCGCCGCACTGATACTGGCGCAGGCGTTGCAGGATGACAGCGACGGCGGGGTGGCAAACGGGGTCGATGCGCAATTGATGGCGCTTGCCGGCGCGAGGCCTGTAAAAGAACTGGAAGGCAGCGCCGCCCAGCTTGCCGTGTTTGACACACTGGCAGAGCAGGATCAGCGCGATTTGCTTGGCGCGATCGTCAGGGAAGCCGACAACAGCCGGGAAAAGGCGGACCTTCTCGATAAGGCATGGATGACCGGCGACATGGCAGCAATCGCGCGGGAGGCTGACACTGGCATGATGGCAGACACCGAACTGCGCGATGCGCTGCTGATGCGCCGTAACGCGCGCTGGGCGAATATGGTGGACGCATGGCTGCGCGCGGGTGAACGTCCGTTTCTGGCAGCGGGGGCTGCACACATGGCGGGGGCAGAAGGCTTGCCTGCCCTGCTGGAATTGCGCGGGTGGACAGTCAAACGGGTGCAGTAGGTTCCTTAGGCGGCGTGCATACCTTCCCCATTCCACTTGCAATCGCGCCACTTTGGCATTAGGGGCGCCCGCTTGCTGTCATGGTCATCCCTGGAGGCGTGGCAGGCAAGGCTTAACCAACTGCATTTCGAAAGGTATGGAATTATGAGCGACGCTCTCACCCTGCCGGCCGAGGCGCGCGAACGGGCTGGCAAGGGAGCCTCCCGTGCACTTCGCCGCGAAGGCCGTGTTCCCGCTGTTATTTACGGCGGCAAGGAAGAACCCCTGGCAATTCACGTTGAGGAAAAAGAACTGGTCCGCCAGCTCGGCACCGGCCACTTTGCCAACTCTATCGTGATGATCGAATTAGGCGGAAAGACTCTCCGCACATTGCCCAAGGACGTTGCGTTCCATCCGGTCAATGACCGCCCGCTGCACGTCGACTTCATGCGTCTTGCAAAGGATGCCAAGGTCGAAGTTCTGGTTCCGGTGATCTTCGCAAACGAAGAAGCATCGCCTGGCCTGAAGAAGGGCGGCGTTCTCAACGTTGTCCGTCACGAACTGGACCTGATCTGCGATGCGGCCAAGATTCCGGCCGAAATTGCTATCGATGTCACGGGTCTGGAAGTGGGCGATTCCATCCACATCAGCCATGTGAAGCTGCCTGAAGGCGCCGAAAGTGCGATTACCGATCGTGACTTCACGATTGCCACGATCGTCGCTCCGTCCGCGCTCAAGCGTGCTGAAGGCGCGGCTGCGGCGGCAGGCGATGCTGGCGAGGAAGCCGAAAGCGAAAGCGACGCTGGCGAGGAATAATTCCCCCGCATCTTTTCGCAATTCCTGATACGAAACGCCGGCCCCAACGGGTCGGCGTTTTGCATTTCGGCCATGAGCGTTTAGGGGCACACCCATGCAACTTTGGGCAGGACTTGGAAATCCCGGGCCGCAATATGCGATGAACCGGCACAATGTGGGCTTCATGGCTCTGGATGTCATTGCAGAGATGCACGCCTTCGGACCGGTCCAGAAAAAGTTCGCCGGTTGGGTTCAGGAAGGCCGGATCGGTGGCGAGAAGATCGTGCTACTGAAACCGGCGACCTTCATGAACGAAAGCGGGCGCTCGGTCGGTGAAGCGATGCGTTTTTTCAAGCTCGATCTTGATGCCCTGACGGTTTTTCATGACGAGCTTGATCTTGCGCCCTTCAAGGTGAGGGTAAAACTGGGTGGCGGCCATGCCGGACATAACGGTTTGCGCTCCATCGCCCAGCATTGTGGCACCGATTACCGCCGGGTACGGCTTGGCATTGGCCACCCCGGACACAAGGACCGGGTGACGCCTTATGTGCTGGGCAATTATGCCAAGGCCGAACAGGATGGTCT
>JAGREQ010000266.1 GCA_020446465.1 Novosphingobium sp.
GATCATCGTCCCTGCCACAACCGGGCGACCGCGCAACAGGGCGGCGGTTTCCATGGCAGGTTTGCCCGCCCGCTGGATTGTCACCGGGCGAATCGCCTGTTCGCCGCAAGCGATGGTCAGCGTGTCGTCGAGCACGGTGCCAGGGGTTCCGCTTTCGTCCACGACTTCAGCGGCCAATATGCGGTAGCGTTCGCCTTCCAGTTCAAAGAAGGCACCGGGGGCAGGGGCGAAGGCGCGCACTTGTCGTTCCACTTGCGCGGCGCTTTGCGTGAAATCGATTCGCGCTTCGGCCTTGTCGATCTTGGCGGCATAAGTGGCCTCGTCGTCATCCTGTTTGACCGGGTGGAGCGACGGCAGATCAATCAGTGTGCCCGTCATCAGTTGAGCGCCGATTTCTGCAAGTTCCGCAGTCAGTTCTCCGGTGTTCTTGCCATCAATCGGCGTTCGGGCCGTGGTAAGAATCGCACCCGTATCCAGCCCCTTTTCCATCTGCATGATGGTAATGCCTGTCACCGGATCGCCCGCCAGAATAGCGCGCTGGATCGGTGCCGCGCCGCGCCAGTGGGGCAGCAGCGAGGCATGGACATTAAGGCACCCCATGCGTGGTGCTTCCAGAATGGGCACCGGCAGGATAAGTCCATAGGCAGCGACAACAGCGACATCGGCATTCAGCGCAGCAAAGGCGGCCTGTTCGGCTTCGTCGCGCAGAGACGCCGGGTGGCGGACCTCCAGATGGCGAATCTCCGCTTCCTTGTGGACGGGTGTTGGCTGCAACTGTTTGCCGCGACCAGCCCGGCGTGGCGGCTGTGTGTAAACGGCGACGATTTCATGCGCCGCATCGTGCAGCGCGGCAAGAGTCGGGACGGCAAACTCCGGCGTTCCCATGAAGATGATGCGCATAAGCGGGTCTTGCGGCCTTTCGTGATTGCGCGCCAAGCCCTATCTGGCAGGGCATGGCATCGCAAGAGATCGAAAACCTTGCATCAGCACTGGCACGTTTGCCGGGGCTGGGGCCGCGTTCGGCGCGGCGGGCGGTCTTGTGGCTGGTCAAACGGCGGGAAACCGCTCTCGATCAACTGCTGGGCGCGCTTGGCGACATGCGGGACAAACTGGTTGAATGCGACACCTGCGGCAATGTCGATACACGCCAGCCGTGTGCGATTTGCGCCGATCCGCGCCGGGATTCCCGGTCATTGTGCGTGGTGGAAGACGTGGCGGACTTGTGGGCACTCGACAGGGCGAAGCTGTTTACGGGCCGTTATCACGTTCTGGGCGGGCGGCTGTCTGCTCTCGATGGCGTGCGACCCGAAGACCTTGCCATCGGCAGTTTGCTTTCGCGGGTAGAGCAGGGCGGTATTGATGAAATCGTGCTGGCGATGAATGCGACGCTCGAAGGGCAGACCACCGCGCATTATATTGCCGAACGGCTGGAAGGGATGCCGGTCAGGATAACCCAGCTTGCCCACGGGCTGCCGGTTGGGGGGGAGCTGGATTACCTCGACGAGGGGACACTGGCCCAGGCCTTGCGGGCACGGCGACCTATTGCCTGACATCGCGCCCTGAAATCTGGCCTTCATGGTGTCAGATTGCGACATCGCACTTGAGCTCGGTTGCCAAGTCCAGCGTAACCAATTATTTACCACGTTCCAGATGACAGGGCACAAGGATGGGGGCGTGGCAGTGGACAACCAGAAAGACCCGATGTTGCTGTATAACGTGCGGGTCATTTTCCTGCTGGTGAATATCGCTTACCAGATCCTGCCGTTGTGGCTGATGTATTATACGGGTCAGGCCTGGCCGATCCTTATAACGATGACTTTCTTTTTCGGCGTCGTTCCGCTGTTTGACTGGTGGTATGGCGATTGCAAGGCCCGGTTGGGCGCGGACGAAAGCGATCGCTTCTTTCTCGCCATGCTTTATGTGCAGGCGCTGGCCCATTTCGGAATCTTCGTTGCAGCCGTTGCCCTTGCCAGTTCAGGCGCGGTGCCGCTCTGGGGGGCGATTCTGGCTGTTACAACGGTTGGCATGTTGAATGTGCAATGCCCTGTTATTGCCCATGACTTTGGGCATAAACTGGGGCGCTTCTACCGCATGTCGTCCAACTTCGTGTGCGCCATTGTCGGCATGGGTTATTTCATGCCGCAGCATGTCCATGGCCATCATGTGCAAGTCGCCACGCCGGAAGACTGCGCTTCGGCCCGTTTTGGCGAAGATGCTTTCAGCTTCATTATCAAAAGCTTTCCGGCTGAAGTGCGGGGCGGATTTTATTATGAGGCACAGCGCCTGAAAAAGCGCGGCCTGCCAGTGGTTTCGCTCCATAACGATGTGCTGATAAGCTACGCCCTTTCTATTGTGATTGCGGCTGGGCTGGTGGCGATATTCGGCTGGATTGCGCTGCCGTTCATCATTCTCCACCATGCTGCGGCATGGTTCACGCTGATGCTGAATGACTATCTCCAGCACTACGGCCTGCTGCGCGAAATGATGCCGAACGGGCGGCGGGAACCGGCTGGCCCCATGCATTCGTGGAACACGGATACGCCGTTCTGCAACTTGCTGGTTTTCAACGTGCAGCGGCACAGCCACCACCATGCCAAACCCATGCTGCCTTACCAGCAATTGCGCGACATGCCGGATACGCCGCGTTTGCCCACTGGCTATTTCGGCATGATGATCGTTGCCCTTATCCCCCCTTTGTGGAGCAAGGTGATGGACCCGCGCGTGATCGCCGTGGCGCAGGGGCGGGAGGAACGCGTGAACATTCTGCCGCGCGCCCGCAAACGGTTTGAAAAGCTGGCTCAGGCCTATCGTGATGCCACACCTGCCGGGATACCTTCTCCGGCCTGACTTATGGGCGCTGCGATTGCTGCCCAAGCTACCTTGCACAGCGCGCGCGGTGGCCCTATCTGACACGGTATGGCCATTCGTGAAATCCTTGAAGTGCCGGACGCCCGGCTGAAAACTGTCTCCAGGCCCGTCACTGCGTTTGACGCGGAGCTGAAGACGCTTGTCGATGACATGTTTGAAACGATGTATGACGCGCCGGGCATTGGCCTTGCCGCCATTCAGGTCGGGGTGCCGTTGCGGGTGCTCGTGATTGATCTTCAGCCCGATGACCCTGACGCAGAACCCGAAGTGTGCCATTCCCACGGTGGAGAGCCGCACACGCACCAGCCCACGAAGAAAGAGCCGCGGGTTTTCATCAATCCCGAAATCCTCGATCCGTCGAAAGACCTGGCGACATATCAGGAAGGCTGCCTTTCAGTGCCCGATATCTTTGCCGAGGTTGATCGCCCGGCGATGTGCCGTGTGCGCTGGCAGGATCTGGACGGCGAAACGCACGAAGAAGAGATGGAAGGCCTGATGGCCACCTGCATCCAGCATGAGATGGATCATCTGGAAGGCATATTGTTT
>JAGREQ010000267.1 GCA_020446465.1 Novosphingobium sp.
CCCTATCGGCGTCCGCGCTGTCGATACAATTACAGCTCTACGCATCTCTCTCTCCAATCCCAGATGATTACTTTCTCTTGTTCCCTCTTGTGTCGGAACAAGCTAATTCACAATGTATTAGGCGGCGTGGACAAATTCCGTGCGGTCACGGCCGCCGATTTTTGCCATTCCGAAGAGCGCATTTCGCGTTTGAGAACCTTGCCCGACACGTTTCGGGGAAGCGCTTCGACAAAAACTATTGAGGTGGGACATTTATATCGCGCAAGTCGTGCACGCGCATACTCAAGAATCTCATCTTGCATTGGGTTGCATCCGGTAGCCGGAACAATATAGGCTCTGGGCGTCTCACCCCACTTGGGATGTGGGACACCGATTACTGCAATTTCGGCGATATCCGGATGATCATGCAGCGCACTTTCTATTTCGGCTGGATAAATATTTTCTCCACCAGAGATAATCATATCCTTGAAGCGATCCTGAATATAAAGATAACCATATTCGTCGCGATAGGCAGCGTCACCAGTACAAAGCCATCCATCCGGCGTGATAGTTTCTGCCGTAACTTCGGGTTTATTCCAGTAACCAGCCATAACCGCATCAGAACGAATCCGTATCTCGCCGACTTCGCCAACTTCCACGACCCGACCACTGGCCGGGTCGACAAGTTCAATCTCGGCCCACGGCAAAGCGCAGCCACATGAAGCAAGCCTCTCGGCGGGCGCGCGCTCCGGATCGTGATCCTCAGGCCCCATACTGACAACCGTCCCCGTTGACTCTGTCAGGCCATAAGCATTGCTGAAACCACAGCCGAGCAACCGCATCGCTTTGACCAGGAGTTCGTGGCCCATACGGGACGCCCCGTAGATGATGAGCTCCAGTCGATCAGGCGCCACACCATCCAATTCGACCTTGTCGACAATACGCTGTATCACTGTGGGGACGAAGAAGCCGTGAGTCCCACCATAACGGTGCATAGCTTCGACAATGCTTTCGGCTTCAGCTTGTGCGACCAACACCGTATGGCCTCCCTGGCTGAACCCCATCATACCATAACCGATTCCCCCGATATGATAGAGAGGTGTCGACACGATATTGACGCTTTCAGGTCCGAAATTCCAGATTTCACCAGCCGTCCTGTCAACAAACGTCATATTTTTCTGAGTGATGACTACCCCCTTGGGCAGTCCGGTCGTACCTGAAGTATAAAGTAGAATGAGTGGGTCATCTGGCGCAATGCTGTGCCTGGGATCTTCATTGTCTCCGCTATCACGCCACTCATCATATCCAGACTCTATCTCGATGACATCAAATCCACCGCTAGCGAGGTCCAGCAACGGACGAAATTCAGACGCCACAATCACCAGACTCGGTGTCGCGTCGGCGATAATATCAGCGACTTCACGTGCAGAAAGGCGCCAGTTCATCGGAAGTATGGTCGCCCCAATCTTTCCGCAAGCATACAGCAAATCATAGGAAATCATTGATGTACGAGCAATCAGTGCAATGCGGTCCCCCTTGGCAATGCCCTTGGATAAAAGGGCATTGCCAAGCCGGCTACTTCGATCGTTCAACTGAGCAAAGCTGAGTGTCTCGTTATCGAGCGTCAAACATAGCGCGTCAGGCCGATCATTCGTATGCTTACGCAAAAGATCGACCAGATACTCACCCTGCCTTGCCCCATCATCCAGCACCATTGCTAAGTACTCCTGATTCAGGCCGGCGCTGAGTTTTTCTTGTATTTGTTGGAAAAGGCGTCGATCGCCTTCTCCTGCTCGGCAGCTAGTTCATCACGCACCGCACGGGCGACAATTTCACTCTGCCTGAGCCGACGATTGGTTTTCTTGAAATGCGGGATCACATAATCGCCGAAGATTTCGTAGTGATGTTTCTTCGCCGCCCAAGGCGCCCAGTTATGGTCGAACAGCATATAGCAACCAAACCCGCCGTTTGAGAGCTCCTGCAGCATCTCAATCTGCTCAATCG
The DNA here is from genome assembly GCA_020446465.1 of Novosphingobium sp. GTDB lineage: Bacteria > Pseudomonadota > Alphaproteobacteria > Sphingomonadales > Sphingomonadaceae > JAWKXU01. The sequence continues at coordinate 1,984 of JAGREQ010000267.1, forward strand.
CCTCATCATAGGTACCAATCACCGCAGAACCTGTAGAAAGAGCCCAGTCGATATACTCTGAAATTGTGCTACCTTTCGGCATCATTTGCGGTGTAGGCGTTGTATGCTGAAGATAATCGCAAAATTCGCGCAGTCCAAATTCTACATCCTTAAGCGCCTGCTCCTTGGTATCAGCGAGGTGCATCATACCAACCAATCGCCAATTCTTGCGGTCTACAGTCTTCCCGCATTCCCTGGCACGTGCCTCAGCAACGTTCCAATGCATCGCCAATACGTCTACGCCCGCCTTCATGGTTGCCCCTATCGACAACAGTCCTGCGCCATGCGTGCCCGCAAGCCGAGGCCCTGATGGTGAAACAATTGCGGCGGCCGCTACTTCGGGATGGGGATCCTGATAGAAGTCAAGTTGCAGCTTCGCATCGACGAGCTTGTAGCGATCCGTCTCGATGCTGATTGGCTCCTCACTGGTCATCAGGTGCATCAGAACGGCGGTATCTTCCTCCAAAGCATCACGTTGCTGTGATGGATGTATCCCGATCATACCTGCGTCTGTGGCGAGTGCGCCAGGCCCCAGGCCGAGCATCACGCGCCCGCGTGTCAGATGGTCGAGGAGAGCGAGTCGGTCAGCCACCCACAAAGGGTTGTGATAAGGGAGTGAGACTACACCCGTACCAAGGCGAATGTAGCGCGTTTGCGCAGCCACATGCGCGATAAAGAGCATCGGGTCGCCAATAGGTTCAGCCCCGCCGGAATGGTGTTCTCCAAACCAGGCCTCATCAAAACCAATTGAATCCGCAAGTTGCGTGATCTCGACATCTCGCTGCAATGCGTAAGTCGGATTATAATTGACAGGCAAATGGTGAGGCGGAATAAAAGTTCCAAAGCGAAGTCTATCAGTCACTTTATCTCTCCTTGATAAGGATAATATTAAAAATTATTATTCAACGCATTCTATAATTTCTGATGACTGATAATCATTCATATTTACATTTTCAGTCATTTCCCAAAAATGAAGAACACGAAATGGATTGTTTACAACAACCCTTCCTTTCGCATTTTTATAATACGTCTCTACGCCAGGAAATGTCCAAACCATCCCTGAATGCAGCTCATCTACCTTTTTATTATAATTATCGAAAACATCCTTCCTGACTTCGACGCTCGATATATTTTTTTCAAACATCTTCTCTAGAAGCGACATCAGGTAATGCGTTTGCCTCTCAAGAATTGTGATAAGACTCCCTCCGTGACCAAACTGAGTATTCGGTCCATAAAGGCAGAAGAAGTTAGGGTACCCGTACACGACTGTACCGAGGTACGCTCGCGCGTCATCGCCATTCCAGTCACGATCCAATACATGCCCCCCTTTGCCCTTGATCCGCA
>JAGREQ010000268.1 GCA_020446465.1 Novosphingobium sp.
CGGTCTTCGGCGGCGAAGCGGCTGTGATGCAGCGTCGGGATACCGTTTGCAGCAAGCAGCAGTTCAGGCGCAGCATGCTGGCAGACGGCGAAGGTTTCCTGCGCGCGGGCGACGGTATTTCGGATGACCAGCACGCGCGCGCCCTGTCTCGCGGCCGCCAGCGCCAGCCGGGCGCCGTCCTCGCCTGACCAACCCGAATGAGTGTTGACCGCGACGGTTTTTTCGCTTGCCGGATCCGCGGCAACAGGCTGCAGGCCCTTTGACGTCCAAACGGCCGGATAGGGCAGCGCCGCATCCGCGGCCAGATCGTTCACAGTTTCATCACGCCAGCGCCGCCGGGCAGCCGCTCCGAGCGTCGCCGACATCAGCAGTGCATGCCCGCCGAGTGCCAGATGGCTTCTCACCATTGCGAGCTGCGTTTCGGTCATATAGGGATCCGAGGCATGAACCTCGTCGATGACCAGCAGCGCCCGTGATAAGGCCGTGCCGCGCAGGTGGGCAAACTTGACCTGCAGTCCGCCAAGCGCCACCTGGTCTACCGTCCCAACAGCGACCCGCGCCGCGATATAGCGGGCTGAATGTTCCGCTGCCCATCGCTTGGGCTTATTCTGTCCGTCGTCCCATAGAACGTCGAAATCAGGGAGGCGTTTGCCGCTCGCCTCGCCAGCCACCACTTGGCCTGGAACGGCAAGCACCGCCTCAGGAGCGTCCTTGAACATGCGCTTCAAGGCCAGGTTGATTCGGGCATGCAGCTGCCGCGCCGCCGCCCGGGTTGGCACCGCGAAATAAAGCGCATCTGCTTCGCCCGCATCAAGCAGCACGGCGAAACGCCAGAGCGCAGCCTCCGTCTTGCCGGAACCTGTCTCAGCTTCGAGAAGGATCAGGTGTTCATCGACAGGCAGCCGACCGACGGCTTCCTGTGCCATGCGCGGAAAGCGATGATCCGATATCAAGGCCCATCCAGCCGGGCCGCGCAGGGGCGGCCTGGCACCAAGATCGATTTCGGCAACCCGCTTGACAGCACGTTCTTGCGCTGTCCGCCAGTAATCCGCTCGGAACCTCGCCGAGAAGGGAAATGCTCTCCGATCCGAACCGACCCAATCGGCCAGTGTCAGAAGCCCGCAGAAGAAATGCACGAATTCTGGGTTGGGCTGTGGCGGGGTGGCGGTTGTGATTTCGGGGAACCAATCCATCAATGCGCCCCCCAAAACTGCCTCTTCGGTCCGCCAGTCATAACCTGGGAGCACAGGAAAAGCTGCTCCGGCCAAGCCCCCACCGGGTATCTGGACCGGCTTACCATGATGGGCGAACAGCGCTGTTAGCCACTCATCGATCCGGGGCCAGTTGGTGAGGTGGGCTACTGCTCCGGCTAGCGCATCTGGGCGATCCAGCTGCGCCCATAGCCAGCCGCATTCAAGATGTCCCCGCAGGGCCAAGCCATGCCCGTCATGCCACGCCTTCGCCTGAAATCCGGGGGCAAGCTTTCCGATGTCATGGAGGAATACCAATGCGCCGAGACAGCGAATTTCTTCTGTGCTTAAATTTCGGCCAATGGCTGCTGATGCACCGCGTGCCCAGTGAGGCTGGTGCAAGAGTTCAACGAAGACAGCCGCCACGTCGGCCGAATGATGTGCCAGATGATGAGTTTCCGCACCATGTGCGGCGGACTTTCCCCAAGCACTGACAGTGGAAGCCGATGTATATTGGCTATTCAACTATAAATCTCGAAACAATATGGTCGGTTAGTGATCAGACAACATTCCCGAGCTGCGTGCGGGCTGACTTCAGAATCGCCTGAATCTTCCGGATGGACAAGCTATTTCGACCCGGAGCTGCGTCTGCGGTCGCGCAGATTGTTGGCGTTGGTCGGATTAAGTCGCGAAGCGGTCGGGTCACAGCCTTGCGGAGGCGTTTTTCAGCGCGTCGGGCATAACTATCCTGCGGCTTTCGTTCAGATTGGGCGGGAAACATGTTCACGCGCTTGACGGAGACGCTTGAAGACGGCGGATGGCAAGCTCCGGGCGCCCCCTCGCCTGAAAACCCGGAGCGAGCTCGCCAAGATCATACGAATATACCAACGCCGCCAATTGCGCGAAGTCTGATGCAGCCAGATCGCGCCCTGCCACAAGGCAGAAAGGCCGAGAGATGGCAAGCAGTGCGCAGAGCGCCTTGAATAGCGCTGCCACGTCAAAGCAAGGCGTGGAAGCTTCCAGCCTGATCAGATTTTGCCCAGGCTATGGGGCGGAGCTCAGGGTTGAACATTGATTGACGACTCAATTTTGAGGCTTTCAGTGAAGCTGGCACGCCAACATTGTTGTCCGCTCCGACCTCATTCTTCGCCCCAGATCACGCCGGACACGAAGTCTGAGCCGCTTTCCACCGTTACGGTGGCGTTGTCGCGCTCCCAGATCACGCCGTTGATAAAGCTCGATTGATCGATCGGCCCATCGGAGCCTGTGGTGGTCGACGGCATAAATCCGGGGTCATAGGTGGGTGCTGATGCGGAGATCGATGCATAGGCCATCTGGATTTGTTGGGCACCGCTGTAATAATAGCTACAGGCCTGCTGATTGCCCATCGAACAGTCTTGCCCGGCCTGAAGCACCATCTGCCCGTCGCGCTGCAGACCCGGGATATTTGCACATGAAGCCGCATTGCCCATCTGGCATTGCTGCTGGCTGATCGCGATCATGCTGTTGAGCATATAGACAAGGTCCTGATCTGCTGGGCTACCGTAATTCTGAGCACCGGCAGCAGAGCTGGTGGACGCGATCATGGTGGCTGCGAATAGGCAGTTTCTCATTTGCATGCCTCTCTTCTATCGCTTGTTTTTCGAATGGTTTCCTTGGGCTGGCGAGCACCGGAAGCACTTGTCCGGTCGTCCCGCGCCTGATCGACAGGTTTCACACTACCCGATTTTGGCGCTGCTGCCAAACCGGCAACCGCACGTCACCAGTTTACGTGGCAGTTCCTGAAGCCTGCCCCAATCTTGTCTGTTCCGTCCCCGACGCCTTTTTTCTCTGCTGCCTTTGACGCGGGCTCTTTACCTGTTTCGGTTCATTTCAGGTATTTCGTGACTTCCTTTGCATTTGCGATGATCCTGCTTGCATCCCGTGCGTGTTCATCCTTGTCCCGCTTGCGGTGGTTGATCAATGCGGCGCATTTCATGTCATTGGGGATGGCCTGATCGAAGAGCGCCTGCGCCTGTCGCATTTTCGCGATGGTATCAGCCATGTCCTTGCGTTGCCGCGCGGAGGTTTCGCTGGCAAGCAGGCGTTCCATGAAGGGGATATCCTCGAAATACTCGGCCCAGAGCTCGGCCCCGCGCTCATAGATGAGCCTTTCTTCATTC
>JAGREQ010000026.1 GCA_020446465.1 Novosphingobium sp.
CGCCTTGACCAGATCGCGCATCGCTTTGCAGAACTGGAAGCGCGGCTGGCTTCCGGCACGCTGGAAGGCGACGAATTTGTCTCCGCCAGCCGTGACTATGCCGAGCTGGAACCCGTCGCGACCATCGCCCGTGAAGTGCGCGAGATCAGGGCCGAAATCGCGGAACTGGCGCTCCTGACGCAAGACCCTGAAATGCAGGCGCTGGCGGATGAGGAACTGGCCACCTTGCGCGCAGCCCTGCCTGAAAAGGAACGCGCGCTCGCGCTGGCCATGTTGCCGCGAGACAGTGCCGATGCGCGCCCGGCCATGCTGGAAATCCGGGCCGGGACCGGGGGCGATGAGGCCGCATTGTTTGCCGCGGACCTTTATCGGATGTATGAACGATTCGCTGCCTTGCAGGGTTGGACAGTGGAGCCGATCTCAATGAACGCCAGCGATATCGGAGGATTCAAGGAAATTGTCGCCAATGTGCGCGGCACAGGCGTTTTTGCGAAGCTCAAGTTTGAAAGTGGGGTGCACCGCGTGCAGCGTGTACCCGTGACGGAAAGCGGCGGGCGTATTCATACTTCGGCGGCCACCGTTGCTGTCCTTCCGGAGCCGGACGAGGTTGATGTCCAGATCGAGGACAAGGATCTGAAGATCGACATCTATCGCGCCAGCGGGGCAGGCGGGCAGCACGTCAACACGACAGACAGTGCGGTGCGGATAACCCACTTGCCGACCGGGCTGGTCGTGACCTGTCAGGATGAGCGCAGCCAGCACAAGAACCGCGCCAAGGCAATGCAGGTTCTGCGCGCGCGTCTATATGAAAAGATGCGCGATGAAGCACAGGGCGCCGAAGCCGAAGCGCGCAAGGCCATGGTTGGCAGTGGCGACAGGTCGGAACGTATCCGCACTTACAACTTCCCGCAGGGGCGCGTGACGGACCACCGCATCAACCTCACTCTCCACAAGTTGCCCGAAGTGCTCGAAGGCACAGGGCTGGGTGAACTGGTCGATGCCCTTACCGCAGAGGACGAGGCCAAGCGCCTCGCCGCGATGGAAAGCTGACTGCGATGCGCGCCGCCGAAGCCATGCGGGATGCAACAGAGCGGCTGGCGGCGGTGTCGGATACGGCCCGGCTCGATGCTGAATTGCTGATGGCCCACGCGCTTGGGGTGACGCGCTCCGACCTTTTGTTGCGGCATGGGGACGCGCCGGTGCCACAGGATCGTTTCGAGGCCTTGCTCATCCGGCGCCTGGCGCATGAACCGATTGCCTATATTCTGGGATCGCAGGCATTCCTCGGCCTTGATCTCATGGTCAATACCGATGTCCTGATCCCGCGTGGTGACAGCGAAAGCGTTGTCGAGACGGCGCTTGAAGCCATGCCGGGTCCGGAACGGGTGCTTGATTGCGGCACCGGGTCGGGGGCGTTGCTGCTGGCTGTCTTGTCGCAGCGTCCGGCGGCAAGCGGGATCGGGATAGACCGATCGCTGGGCGCACTGGCGCTGGCGGCAGCCAATGCCGCAAAGCTGGGCCTGGCTGACCGGGCGCACATGCTCCACGCAGATTGGCATGAACCGGGCTGGGCCGACGGGTTGGGGCTGTTCGACCTTATTATTGCCAATCCGCCTTATGTCGAAAGCGGGGCAGTGCTTGATCCGTCGGTGGCCAGATACGAACCGGCCGAGGCGCTCTATGCCGGGGCGGATGGTCTTGATGACTACCGCGTGCTTGTCCCGCAACTGCCGGAATTGCTGGCGCCAGGTGGCAAAGTGGTGCTGGAAATCGGTGCGACCCAGGCAGATGCCGTCGCCGCACTTGGCCAGGCTGCTGGATTTGAAAGCGATGTCCGGCATGATCTGGCCGGCAGGCCGCGGGCAGTCATTCTTTCGCGCTGTTGAAATTACGTCGATTTGCACTTGGCAAAGCGGTCAATCCCGTTTAGGCCAGTTGCAACCGCTGGATGGATGCAAATTCCCGTCCGGCAGGTTGCGCCCCACCATTTGCAGACGTTCGCGGCGGATTGGGTCCATTGCGAAAACCGGCAGATGATATGAACCGGAAGGCCGTGTGAGGGCATTGGCCAGGGGTGCGGGATTTTGCGATCGTATTGGGGGTTATCCTCCGTTCGATCCCGATTGAGGACGATCTTTCCGTTGAACAACAATCGTAACAACCGCCGCAGGGGTCGCGGCAGCAACCGTTCGCAAGGCAGCAACCAGCTTAACCGTATTGACAGCCGCGCGCGTGGCAACGCGCCGCAACTGCTGGAAAAATATAAAAAGCTGGCACACGACGCCTCATTGAATGGTGATCGGGTCCAGTCTGAATACTACCTCCAGTTTGCAGACCATTACTTCAGGGTCATTGCGGACGGACGTGCCCGGCAGGAAGAACAGCGCGCCCGGCGCGAAGAAGCCCGGAATCAGAACGATGGCGATTCGGACGACGATGGCGACGAGCGTGAATTTGTCCGCAGGGAAGATCGCGACGAATCCGCTGAGGAGCGGGGCGGCGATCGCAAGCGTGGCCGTGGTCGTCGCAGCCGCGACGATGATTCCGAAAGCGGTCGGGATGGTTCGCAGGATAGCGACGATAGCGATTCTTCAGACACTGACGAAAGCGAAAGCACGCGTTTCGAACCCGAAGAAAACCCTTTTACTCGCCGCGGTGCGAGCCGTAGCCGCACAGCGACGCCACGCACGCGCAAGCCACGCAAGGCCGCCGCTGCGGACGATGGCAATGACGATGACGCGTCGGATGATGGCAATGGTGGCCTCGATGCCTCTATCCTGCCACCATCGATCGCCAGCGCGGATGAGGACGAGGCCAAACCGGCCCCCAAAAAGCGCACGCGTCGCACGACCCGCGCCTCCAAGGATGGCGAGCCACTGGAAAAAGCGGGCTGACCGGCAGGCTTGTGATCCGGCGCAGCAGGCGGAGTTAAGCGATGGAGCGGTGGGAGCAGGGCATGGCATGGCTGTGTCGTTATCCCCGCTGGTCCGCGTTGATGCTGGGGGTGGTTTCTGCCACTGGCTTCCAACCCTTGATGTGGTGGCCGCTGTCAGCCCTTGCGGTGGGCCTGTTTGCCGCTCTTGTTTTCAGGGTTGATCGGGTCCGCCAGGCTGCCGTGCTTGGCTGGCTGTTTGGCCTTGGCCACTTCACGCTTGGCAACAACTGGATTGCAACGGCCTTCACATATCAGGCCGAAATGCCTGCCTTTCTGGGGTGGCTGGCTGTTCCGCTGCTTTCGCTCTACCTTGCTGTCTATCCGGCTCTGGCCGTCGGCGCGGCGCGCCTTGTCATAAAGGCGGTGAGACCATCGGGCGCTTTGGGATGGGGGGAGGCGCTGCTGCTCGCCGGGTGCTGGTCGATTAGTGAATGGCTGCGGGGCTGGGTCTTTACCGGCTACGCGTGGAATCCGCTCGGCGCGATCCTTGTCGGGCCGTTCGCAACCCCCGGCGTGGCGGCGCTGCTGCCATGGATGGGGACTTATGCGCTTTCCGGCCTCGTTTTCTTGCTGGGAGCAGGGGCGATAGTCCTGCTGCGGCAACAGCGCTTTGTCACTGTCGGCGTAGCGGCTGTTGCGCTGGCCATCGCGATGTATGTGCCTTGGGGCGAAGGGCAGCAAGGCACCTTGCCGGTCACGCTGGTTCAGCCTGATATCCGGCAGGATGATCTGGATAATCCACGCCTGTTTGAACGGCAGTTCGTGGCGACTGCGGCGTTAAGCCTGCCGCAAAAGCCCGGCATACGACGACTGGTGCTCTGGCCCGAATCCGGCGTTCCCGATTATCTGCAGGACGGGTATCCGCAGCGTTACTACGATCAGATGACCGCGCGCGGCGACCCGCAATTTGCGCGCAAGCGGATCGGGCGGGTTATTGGCCCCGGTTCCATGCTGCTGACAGGGGCCGTCGATCTCGACATTGCCAATGATCGCGCTGTTGCGGCGCGTAACGTGGTGACGGCGATTGACGCGGACGGCAATATCCGTGGCTCTTATGCCAAGGCGCATCTTGTGCCTTATGGCGAATATCTGCCGATGCGCTGGTTGCTGGAGCCGCTTGGCCTTAGCCGGCTGGTTGCAGGGGCTTTTGATTTTGTGCCGGGGCCTGGCCCTCGCACTCTTGATCTGGGGCAATGGGGCAGGGCCGGGATTCAGGTCTGTTACGAAATCGTCTTTTCCGGGGAGGTCGTCGATCCAGCCCGTCGCCCCGATTACATCTTTAACGATTCGAACGATGGTTGGTTCGGCAGTTGGGGGCCGCCACAGCATCTTGCCCAGGCCCGGATGCGCGCTATCGAAGAGGGATTGCCGGTGCTGCGTGCAACCACGACGGGAATCAGCGCCATAATCGATGCGCGCGGTGTCGTGCGCCAGTTTCTGCCGGTTCATCGTTCCGGACGGCTGGATGGGCAAGTGCCGCCGGCCTCGTCGCCAACGCCCTTTGCACTTTTCGGCAACTGGCTGGCAATGGGCTGGGCCATGTTGGCCATTGCATCAGGATTGCTGGTGTTGCGACGCAGAAATCCGGGTGCAAGACTCACTGCAAAATGATGCGATGCAATATATTTTCACCGATGTAAAAATAATATAATTAAAATACGTCTATATAACAATATGATAATTGTATTTTAGTATAAGTTGCATATTTTTCAATCCTCGATGATCTTTTCGCACTTGCGAAATATGTGCCTCTGAGTCATACAGATACTGCCTTTCAGGCATCCTCTCCCAAAACTTCCAAGGCCCGGACGGCAACGTCCGGGCTCTTTTTTTGCGGTCTGTATGTAACCCCGAACCGCTGCTTTGCTGCCGTTCGTGCGCGCTGCGTTGCCAGTTCCCCATTTTTACCCCGCTGTCATTGTTTGCAATCATCCCGATGGGTTCCTAGCTTTGTTCTGGCGGGGCCGTTCCCGCCCTTGCGATGGGAGCAATGCACTATGGCCGATGCAGCCGAGGCCCCGGTAAAAGACGATACGGTTCGCCTGCAGGTGGCCGCCGCACGGCAGGAGGAAAGCGGACAGGGCATTGCCCGTATACCGCCCACGGCCTTTGCCGCGCTGGGCATTGCAGAAGGCGATGTCGTGGAAATCACCGGCAAGCGGGCCACGGCGGCGCTCGCCTTTCCGGCCTATCCCGAAGACCAGGGTCTGGACCTTGTGCGGCTTGACGGGTTGCAACGCGGCAATGCCGACGCCGGATCGGGTGAGCATGTGACAATCCGCAAAGCCGAATCGCGCCCGGCCAGCCGGGTCACTTTTGCCCCTGCCCAGCGTGAGATGCGCCTGCAGGGGCCGACTCATGCCCTGAAACGCAATTTTTTCCGCAAACCGCTGATGGCGGGTGATCTGGTTGCGACCACGGGGCAGCAGCCCGTGACCGATATGCCGCCGGGTGTGCAGCGTTTTTTCAATGCGCCTGCCTATGCGCTGACCCAGATACGCCTGCAGGTCGTCTCCACTGTGCCCAAGGGCATCGTGCATATTGATGAAAATACCGAAGTCGAACTGCGCGAGGAGTTTGAAGAACCGCGCGATGGGCGTGGCACTGTCAATTACGATGACGTGGGCGGCATTGGCGAAACGATCAAGCAGTTGCAGGAAATGGTGGAACTGCCGCTACGCTATCCTGAACTCTTCACCCGGCTGGGGGTCGATCCGCCAAAGGGCGTGTTGCTGCATGGTCCGCCGGGAACGGGCAAGACGCGCCTTGCGCAAGCCGTGGCGAATGAAAGCGATGCCGAGTTCTACACCATCAATGGCCCGGAAATCATGGGGTCGGGCTATGGCGAAAGCGAAAAGCGCCTGCGCGAAGTGTTCGAACAGGCAACGCGCACGGCACCCAGTATTATCTTTATTGACGAGATTGACTCGATCGCCCCCAAACGCACGCAAGTGCATGGCGAAGCGGAAAAGCGCCTCGTTGCCCAGTTGCTGACACTGATGGATGGGCTGGCGGCGCGCACCAATCTGGTTGTGATCGCGGCCACCAACCGCCCCGATGCGATTGATGAGGCCCTGCGGCGGCCGGGCCGGTTTGACCGTGAAATCGTGATCGGCGTTCCAGACGAAAACGGGCGACGCGAAATCCTTGCCATTCACACGCGCGGAATGCCGCTGGGTGAAGGGGTGGACCTGAAGGAACTGGCCCGCACCACACATGGCTTTGTCGGGGCCGATATTGCCGCGCTCGCGCGGGAAGCGGCCATCGATGCCGTGCGCCGGATCATGCCCAAACTCGATCTTGAAGCACAGACTGTCCCGCCCGAAGTGCTGGAAGAGCTTTGCGTGACGCGCGAGGATTTCCTCGGAGCGCTCAAACGTGTCCAGCCATCGGCCATGCGCGAAGTCATGGTCCAGGTGCCGGATGTCAGCTGGAGCGACATTGGCGGCCTGGGTGAAGCGCAGGACAAACTGAAAGAAGGGATTGAACTGCCCTTGCGCAACCCGCAGGCGTTCCATCGCCTCGGTATTCGTCCGGCCAAGGGCTTCCTGCTTTACGGTCCGCCGGGCACTGGCAAGACATTGCTGGCCAAGGCCGTGGCGAAGGAGGCGTCAGCCAACTTCATCTCTATCAAAAGCTCGGACTTGCTCAGCAAGTGGTATGGCGAAAGCGAACAGCAGATTTCGCGCCTGTTCGCCCGCGCTCGTGCCGTGGCGCCGTGCGTGGTCTTTATCGATGAGATCGATTCGCTGGTTCCCGCTCGCGGATCAGGCACAGCTGAACCGCAAGTGACGGCGCGCGTTGTCAATACGATCCTTGCCGAAATGGACGGGCTGGAAGAATTGCAGTCCGTGGTCGTCGTTGGCGCAACGAACCGGCCAACGCTGGTGGACCCTGCCTTGCTGCGCCCCGGACGGTTTGATGAACTGGTTTATGTCGGGACGCCCGATGCACCGGGCCGCGAACACATTCTGAAGATCCATACCCGCAAGATGCCTCTGGCTGATGACGTGGACCTTGCTGCAATTGCAGCCAAAACCGAACGCTTCACTGGTGCCGATCTTGAAGATGTGGTGCGGCGTGCGGGCCTTAACGCGCTGCGGCGTGACGGTGCGGATGCCGAGAAAGTGACCGGGGTGGACTTTACCGACGCACTGGCGGATTCGCGCGCTACCGTGACCGAAGCGATGGAAAGCGAATATGCCAAGATGAAGGGTGAACTGAAAAAGCGCGCTGCCGAAGTGCGCCCCATCGGTTTCATCCATGAAGGCATGATCGAGTCCACGCGCGAGCGTAAGCACGACTGATATTCTGGCGCATACCTTCCGCCCCGCCTTTCCACCCTGACACCAACAATACCAATGGTTTATGGTGCCTGAGTGGAGAGGTAGAGCGGGTGGGGTGTGGCAGGTTATGCCCCCCGCCTGACCCTAGCTGTCATCAAGGCCCGCGCTGGCGAGTGCGGCAACAGGGGCGGCGGCTTCAACCCGCCTGCGGGCTACCGCGTCTGGCTGCTGTTCACGCACGAAAGCGAGCATCGATTCGCGGATAGCGCAACGCAGATCAAACGCGCTGCTGGCGTCGGTGGCGCTCATCAACAGGCGCACTTCGATAGAATCGGGCTTCGCATCTGTCACTTGCAGCTTGCACACGCGCTTGTCCCACAATTCATGCGCGGCAACCTGGCGTTCAAATTCCGCACGCAGCGGTTCCATCTGTGTCATCGGGTCAAGGTAGAGCATGACCGGGGCCAGAAGTTCCGCCCCCTCGCGCGTCCAGTTCTGGAAGGTTTCCTCCAGAAACTTGTTGGTGGGGACCACCAGACGCCGTTCGTCCCACGTCCTGATAATGACATAGGTGGTGTGGATGTCCTCCACCCGGCCCCATTCGCCGTCGATAATGACGACATCGTCAATCGAGATCGGCTCTGTCAGCGCCATCTGGAAACCCGCGATCAGCGATTTCAGCGCCGGCTGGGCAGCAGCGCCCACAGCCAGCCCGGCAAGACCGGCAGAGGCCATCAGCGTTACGCCAATGTCCCGCACACCGGGGATCGACAGCAGCATCAGCCCGACAGTGATGAAGATGATGATGAAACTGGCAATGCGTGAAAGGATGGCCAGCCGGGTTTTCTTGCGCCGTGCATCGCGGTTGTCCGGCACGGAAATATCGTTGCGAAGATCCAGAGCCTGAACCAGCGCATGAAGCAGGGAAAGCGCAATCCAGCCGATAAGCGCGGGCATGACGAAGCCGGCCACACGTTCCCACACCGTTGCGAGTACGGGGGTTTCCCGCGCGGCGAGCACGATACCCAGCGCGACCAGCGAATAGCGTGTGGGGCGCACCATTTTGGACAGCAGGATATCGTCAACTTCGCTGTCACTGGCCCTTACGATGCGGCGCAGCACGCGGAACACCAGCATGTGAACGGCGAGGGCAAGGGCAACGCCGATGGTGCCGGCAATCAGCGCCTCCATCCAGCGTTCAAGGGAAAGGGGAATGTCGCCCGTCAGGCTTTCGACTGCATTGATCATGGCGTGGACCTATGGACAGTGGCCTGCCGGTTCAACCCCTGCTGTCAGGCGGCGTGGGCATCCGTCGGGAAAAGGATGGTCACGATCAGACCTTCGGGCGTGAAGCGGCGCTCTATCGATCCGCGAAGCTGGCGTGCAGAGGCCTTCATCAACATCGAACCGAAACCTTCCCGATCACCGGGCTTGGCAGCGTTGGGCGTCATTTCAACCCAGTCGAGCGTAACTTCCCCGGCGCGTTCATCATTGCGCCATGAAACATGTATCTCGCCCTGTGTGCTCCACGCCCCGTATTTTACGGCATTTGTGGCGAGTTCATGCAGAACAAGGCCAAGCGGGGTGATCGTGGTATCAGGCAAGGAAAGGTCGACCCCGTCGATCACACAGGCGGATGTGTCATCGCGGTATGGTGCAAGCGTCATTTCGACCAGCGTTCTTAGATCACCGACTGGACGGCTGTTTGCCCCCTGGGTCACTTCCTGCACCGTCAGCAAGGCGCGGATGCGCTCGGCAATCCGTTCTGTGACGACGCGGGTTTCGTCGGGTTCGTTACGCGCGCTCATGTTGACGATGGCGAGTATCATGGCGAAGAGATTTCGCACACGATGGGCCAGTTCCCGCGACAGCAGATCGGCCCGTTCGTGCGCCTCTGCCAGTGCAAGGGCTTGTGCTTCTGCCGCATCAGCCCGTGCGGCCCGTGTCGTCTGGAACAGTCCCAGCGCCAGCGTGATGCTTATCAGCACGATCAGTATGGCAAGCAGCGGCATGACCCGCTCTTCTGCAGCGCGGGATCGTTCTGCCGCATCGCGCAGGATGTTCTGCTCCATAGTTTCCATGTCAAAAAGCGCGCGGCGCAGACGATTCATCGTTTCCTGCCCCTGATCGGTCAGGATCATGCGCTGGGCTGCGATCAGTTCCCCACGTTCGATCATGCCGACGCTTTCGCGCATTTCGGCGAACTTGCTGCGCGTGAGCTGTTCGATCTCGTTGAGCAGCCGTTCCTGTTCCGGGCTTATGTCTGGCCCGAATGTTTGCCGCAGGTTCTGGAGCGATAGGGGGAATTGTTCGCGACCCACCTCGTAAGGGGCAAGGTAACGCTGGTCGAGCGTGATGAAATAGCCGCGCTGCCCGGTTTCGGCGTTGATCGCGGCCCGCCCGACATTGCGCAGTTCCACCAGAATGCGCGTTGTCTTGGTGACTTGCTGGCGTTCGGCGCGCTCGGCCTCGATTGTTTCCATGACGAGAAGCGCGCTTCCCGTCAGCAGTAGGGCAATAAGCGCGAAAAGTGCGAGTGCGGACCGCCCCGGAATCGCCAGCCAGCGGCCCAGATTGCTCTGCCGCATCTGCGCGACCCAGCGCCGTAACCCCTGATCCCTTTTCACACTTGCGTGATTACGCTTCGCCATCTGCTCTGGCAAGCGCGACGCATCGGCAGAGTGCGCCTATCGCGTTTCGTGAAAACGATGAATCACCAGAAACGCTATCAACTTTTTCCCGAAATGCTCTAATGCGCGGCATCCCAGCTTTCGCCAAAGCCGATCTCCACGCCCAGCGGCACGTTCAGTGTGACAGCGGGGGCAGCAGCCTCGACCATAACCGCACGAATTATGGCAGATGCGCGCTCCACATCGGATTGTGGCAGTTCAAAAACCAGTTCGTCGTGGACTTGCAGCAGCATTTTTACATTGCCGAGGTTTTCCGCTTCGAGCGCGGGCATCATCCGGGCCATGGCGCGTTTGATAATGTCGGCGCTGGTGCCCTGAATCGGGGCATTGATGGCCGCGCGTTCGCTGCCCTGCCGTTCGGCCTGATTTTTGGAGTTGATGCGGGGGAACCATGTCTTGCGCCCGAACAGCGTCTGCGAATACCCGCACTCACGCACTTGTTCCAGCGTAGTGGCGATATAGCGCTGGATGCCCGGAAACCTTTCAAAATACCTGTCGATCATCGCTTGTGCTTCGTCAGGTTCTACGCCCAGTCTCCCGGCCAGTCCCCAGCGACTGATGCCATAAAGGATGGCAAAGTTGATGGTCTTGGCGCGCGCGCGGGTGTCCCGGTCAACATGGCCGAACATTTCTTCTGCCGTGCGGGCGTGAATATCCTCCCCATTGCCGAAGGCCTCCTTCAGGGTCGGCACATCGGCCATGTGCGCGGCAAGGCGCAGTTCTATCTGGCTATAGTCCGCTGCCAGCAGGACATTGCCCTTTTCCGCGACGAATGCCTCGCGAATCTGGCGACCGATAGGCGTGCGGATCGGAATGTTCTGCAAATTGGGGTCTGTGCTGGAAAGCCGCCCGGTCTGCGCGCCAACAAGGCTGTAACTGGTATGAACCCGGCCCGTGTCGGGGTTGATCGCGGCTTGCAGGGCATCGGTGTAAGTCGACTTGAGCTTGGCCAGTTGTCGCCATTCCAGCACTTTGGTGGCGACTTCAGCCCCTTCGCCCGCCAGCCGTTCCAGCACGGACTGGTCGGTGGAGTATTGCCCGCTCTTGCCTTTCTTTCCGCCCTTGTATCCCAGCTTGTCAAACAGCACGTCGCCCAGCTGTTTGGGGCTTCCGATGGTGAACTCTGTGCCGGCCAGCGCGTGGATTTGCGTTTCCAGCCCGGCAATCGTTTCGGCAAATTCCTGTGACAGACGGGCCAGCCGATCCCGATCAACCTTGATGCCGTTGCGTTCCATCATGGCGACCACCGCAATCAACGGACGGTCCACCCGTTCATAAATGCGGGTTGCGGCCTCTTCGGGCAGACGGCGCGCCAGCAACGCGTGAAGCCGCCAGGTCACGTCCGCATCTTCAGCGGCATAGTGGGTTGCGCGGTCGAGCGGGACGGCCGTGAAAGGAATGGCTTTCTTGCCAGTGCCGCACACGTCCTTGAACTTCAGCGTTTCATGGCCAAGGTGGCGTTCAGCCAGTTCATCCATTCCGTGACCGCCGCCGATTCCGTCTTCTGACCGACCGGCATCGAGATCGAAACTTTCGATCATCGTGTCATGCACCGGGGCGAGCGCAATGCCGTATCGCGCCAGCACGTTGATATCGTATTTGATATTCTGGCCGACCTTTACGACAGCATC
Organism: Novosphingobium sp.; assembly: GCA_020446465.1. Taxonomy (GTDB): domain Bacteria; phylum Pseudomonadota; class Alphaproteobacteria; order Sphingomonadales; family Sphingomonadaceae; genus JAWKXU01. The sequence continues at coordinate 11,543 of JAGREQ010000026.1, forward strand.
GCTTTCCAGCAGCGGTTTGAGAAGAGCGATCGCTGTTTCCAGGGGAACCTGTTCTGGCTTTTCGGTCAGCAAGTCCTCACCACCATGGGCGAGCGGGATATAGCAGGCGTCATTGGGGCCAAGCGCAAGGCTGACCCCGGCCAGATCGGCCCGCATGGCGTCGAGCGCGCTGGTTTCAGTATCGACAGCAACAAGGTGCGCGGCCTCCGCACGCTCCACCCATTGGCGCAGTTCGCTTTCGCTCTGCACACAGACGTAGGCCGCACGCTCGACAGGGGGCATGTCCGGCAGCGGCTGGCTGGCGCCGGCATCGCCCGAATCGGCGCCCTTGGTGGCAGGGCCGGGCGGGTGCAGCTGCGTCTTGCGTCCGGGCGCACCATTGCCCGCGCCAAGGCGTTTCAGGAGGCTGGTGAATCCGTGCTCTTCCAGAAACGGAATGAGCGGTTCGTGCGGAATCTCACCAAGTTTGAAATCTTCGAGCGGTATGGGCAGGCCGCAATCCTGCTTCAGTTCGACCAGCACCCGGCTGAGCCGCGCCTGTTCGGCCTGTTCGATCAGGCGTTCGCGCAGTTTCGATGGCTTCATGCCTTCTGCGGCGGCCAGCGCGCTTTCCAGATCGCCGTGATCCTGTATCAGTTTCGTGGCCGTCTTGGGGCCAATGCCGAAGATTCCCGGCACATTGTCGACCGAATCACCCATCAGCGCGAGCACGTCGCCAACCTTGTCCGGCGAAACGCCAAACTTGTCGGCAACTTCGGGAATACCGATTCGCTGGCTCTTCATGGTGTCGAGCATGTCGATCGCGCCGGTTGTGTCGTCCCCGCTGGTGACAAGCTGCATCAGATCCTTGTCAGAAGAGACAATCGTCACATCCCACCCCCGCGCCGCGGCAGAACGGGCGTAGGATGCGATGAGATCGTCGGCTTCAAGCCCCGGTTCTTCGATGCACGGCAGGCTGAAAGCGCGCGTGGCATCGCGAATCAGCGGGAACTGCGGAACGAGGTCTTCGGGCGGGGGCGGGCGGTTGGCCTTGTAGTCCTCGTAGAGCTCGTTGCGGAACGACGTGCCCGACTTGTCGAGAATCACCGCCAGGTGCGTCGGACCGTCGGCCTTGTGGAGGTCGTCGGCCAGTTTCCACAGCATGGTGGTATAGCCATAGACCGCCCCGACGGGCGTTCCTTCGGGATCGGTAAGCGGCGGAAGACGGTGATAGGCGCGGAAAATGTAGGCCGAACCGTCCACCAGGTAGAGATGCTGTCTGGATTCCATCGCGCACCGTTAGCAAGGACCCGGCACGCCGTCAGCAGGGCAGCGCGCGATTCGCAACATTGGCAAATCTGGCGATTTGGTCACATCCTTGTCACATTTGGAGATTACCGCAAATCCACGCGAATCGTGGGCTAAGCCGCTTCAAACGCTAAGAGTGCTTGCATCGCGGTGACAAGACGATTAATTGACGGTCGAAGTCTACCGACGAGGTAGGCTTTGCGCACGGCTGCATGTCGTGCG
>JAGREQ010000269.1 GCA_020446465.1 Novosphingobium sp.
GCCACAGCGGGTGCAATTTCTTCGCGGGTTTGAACCGGAGCGGCTGCATTCGCTGCCAGCGGCGGCAATTCGTTGGAAGATCCAAAAGCCTCATTGAAACTGCGTTCGCCAGAAGCTGCGCCAAGCGGTTGCGGCCCTGCAACGGCGGCCAGTTCCTGATCGCGCAGGGCAGCGGCTTCAGAAGCGAGCTGTTCGGCAGCAGGATAGTTCTGCAGCGCGAGTGCTGTCGGCTGGCCCGGATCGCGAGTGGTGGCAGGCACGTTCAGCAGGCTCGCCACGCGCGCCTGAAATGCGCCACCGTAAACGGTTTCCGCCCAGGCTGCGATACGGTCGCTGACCTGACCGGCGGGGATGTCTTCCTGTGCCATCAGGCGGGCTTCGCGCCAGCGGCCTGCCAGCGCATAGGAATAGGCAAGGTTTTGCCGGGTCTTGGCATTGTTCTGGCCAGAGCGGATGGCGTCTTCCAGAATACGGATGCCGCGTTCCGGCTGTCCGGCCAGAGAATAGGCAAGGCCCAGATCGCCCGGCGCAATCGTATCGCGCCAGTCATCGAGAATGGCAGCGGCGTGCTGGTTCTGGCCGCTGCCGACATAGGCGAGCGCCAGGCTGAGCGCCGTGCGGGTGGAATTGTCGCCCAGCGACATGGCATCGTTGAAGCTGGTTGCAGCCGAACCGAACCGGCCTGCGCTAAGGTAGGCACTGCCCAGCGTCGCACGATAGGCGGCATTACGCGGGGCGGCCAGCACGGCATGTTCAGCGGACGCGACAGCCTTTTCGGCCTTGCCATTATCGATCGCTGTTTCGGCGCGGCTGGCGGCGACTTCGGCGCGAGGGCCGCTGTTGCCGGCGCATCCCGCAAGCGTGACGCTGGCGAGCGCGGTTGTCAGGGCGAGGCCGGCGATCCGGCGGCGATGGTTGGCGTTACGGGTCATGATACTATCCCCCTGGTGCTTCCCTTGGTGTCTTTGCTGCGTCATCAAGTGCGCTTCACTTGAGCGGCGAGCGCGTCGAGTTCGGTGATGTTGCCCAGCAACTGGTCCAGTGCTTCCGTGACAAGCTGCTGCGCGCTGTGGTTGCGAATGGCGCAGGCCAGCCGCAGTTTCAGATGGCGTTCGCTATCCAGCCGAAGCGTGAAGGCTGCGCGTCGTTTATCTGTTGCCTTTTTGACTTTGGGAGCCTTGGCACTTGCCTTTTCGCGCAGCAGGGATGTGTCATCCTGCTGGCTGCGGTCATTATCGGCCTTGGGCTTTATGGTATCCAGCCGGGCCATGATCGTTTCGCGCTGGCGAACGACGTCGGGCTTGCCTTTGCTTTTGGTGGTGTCCTTGACGGGCGTCACCGGCGTTACCGGGTGAGCCATTGCGTCGGCAATGGCGCGTGCATTTTCGGCAAGCTGGGCGTCCGCTGCATCGTCGTCTGCCTTCGATTCCTCTTCAGCTTCCACATTGCGCGGGGCCGGAGTGAGCGGCAGATATTCCGATCCGTGGCGGCTTTCTTCCGCGTATTCGCCCATGTCGTTCCAGCCAAGATCCTCCAGCGGATCGTGCGTGCTGTCGCTATCTTCGGCAGGCGTTTGAACGAACGGTTGCATCTGGGGACGCATTGCAGGCCGCGCACCGCCCTTGCGGGCAAGAAGGTGGCCGTTGAGCGATGCTATTGGCCGGGGTTGGGTCATGGCCATCCGCCCTTCCTCAAGATTGGGCTATGCGGCGACCGAAGCCGCCAGCGGGGCGGGCTGCTCCCGGCGCGAGCGCCTGAGGCGCGTTCGGTGCGGCAAATACAGTCCTGCGGAAATTGCGTTCAAGACGGTCGGACATGTAATTCCACAGCGCCTCGATCTCCCGGGCCGAGCGGCCATCGGGGTCAACTTCCATCACTGTGCGCCCATCGATCATCGATGCGGCATAATCCGTGCGGTGGTGCAGCGTGATCGGCGCGACCGTGCCATGCTGCGACAGAGCAACGGCGGCCTCGGAGGTGATCCGGGCTTTCGGCGTGGCGGCATTGACGACGAAGATCAGCGGTTTGCCTGCGCGTTCGCACAGATCGACCGTTGCCCCTACGGCACGCAAGTCATGCGGGCTGGGGCGTGTTGGCACCACGATCAGTTCGGCAACCGAAATAACTGACTGGATCGCCATGGTGATGGCTGGCGGCGTGTCGATGACCGCCAGACGAAACCCCTGCTGGCGCAGTGTGGCGAGATCGTTGGCAAGGCGCGCGACGGTCGTTTGTGCGAAGGCCGGGTATTCGGCCTCCCGCTCGTTCCACCAGTCAGCCAGTGAGCCTTGTGGGTCAATGTCGATCAACACCACCGGGCCAGCGCCAGCGCGCTGGGCCTGGACGGCGAGATGGCCGGAAAGGGTCGTCTTGCCAGATCCCCCTTTTTGTGAAGCCAGTGCTAGAACGCGCAAGGTTGGTCCCCCTGAAACTTGAAGCGTGCCGGACAAATGTCCTCTGTTCGTGGAATGAGATCGCAGATCGACCCTAATTTTGAGTTAACGCGGCCACTGGCGGTTTCTTCCAGAGCGGGTAACGGGGCAGCTTTGCACCTGCTCACGCAAACAATTTTGCGACGGCAACAATTTGCTAACGCATCGTTCACTATAACCGGGCGCAGACGCAGGGGGGGCATTGCGCCCTTTGGTCGCGTCATCACAAACGGTCTGCCGATCGACAACGGAGAATGCAGCGATGATGAAAGCCCGCTCGATCTGCGCCCTGACTATATATTCAGTGCTGGCGTCGGCCTTTTCTGCACCTGCCCTTGCTGATGTAAAAAGGGGCGTCGATGCGTGGAGCGCGGGCAATTATGATCGTGCCGTTGCGGAATGGCAGGGTGATGCCAAGGCCGGCGATGCGGATGCACAGTTCAATCTCGCCCAGGCCTATCGTCTGGGGCGGGGCGTGCCGCAGGACAACGACAAGGCCATGGCCCTTTACAAGAGTGCGGGCGAGCATGGGCATTTGCAGGCGGCGGATAATTACGGCCTGATGCTGTTCCAGTCCGGCCGCAGGGCTGATGCCTTGCCGTTTGTGCAGGCAGCATCCGACCGGGGCGATCCGCGCGCGCAGTATCTGCTGGGCATTGCCCATTTCAACGGTCAGTTGGTGGCAAAGGACTGGCAGCTTGCCTATGCGCTACTGACGATGGCCAATGCATCGGGTTTGCCCCAGGCGGTGCCTGCTCTTGCCCAGATGGATAAATATGTCCCGCTGGCCGATCGTCAGGCGGGGGCCGGGTTGGCGGCAAAAATGCAAAAAGAAGCAGACGCGCGAAGGGCAACGCAGCTAGCCGCTGCCGATTTGCATGGCGGTGCGGGCGCCACGGCCACAAGCG
>JAGREQ010000270.1 GCA_020446465.1 Novosphingobium sp.
CACGATCAGCCGGGTGTCTTCGGCCAGCGGGATGAACTTGGCCGGGCTCACCATGCCATGTTCCTCGCTGTTCCAGCGCAGCAGCGCCTCGAACGACAGGATCTGTTCGGTCTGCGCATCGACCACGGGCTGGAAATAGAGCACCATCTCGTCGCGTTCGAGCGCGCGGCGCAGCGAGAATTCGAGCTTGCGGCGTTCCTCGGCATGGGCGTGGAGCGCCGGCTCGTACGTATAGTGAACGCCGCCGCCCTCGTCCTTGGAGCGATAGAGCGCGAGGTCGGCGTTGCGCATCAGCGTTTCCACGGTCGAGCCGTCGCGCGGGCCGACAGCCGAGCCGATGCTGGCGCCGACGTAAAGCGTGTGGTGGTCGATCTCGTAGGGCTGCGACAGGCGCTCGATCACGCGCCGGGCCACGTTGTTGACGCGTTGCATGTCCGAGGCATCGCGCACGACGATGGCGAATTCGTCGCCGCCCAGCCGTCCGCACAGCTCGTTTTCGGTCATCTGCTCCTTGAGGCGTTCGGAAACGCGGGCGAGCAGCTGGTCCCCGACAAGGTGGCCGAGCGTATCGTTGACCGCCTTGAACCGGTCGAGGTCGATCATCAGGAACGCACAGCGCGTGCGCCACTGATCGGCATAAGCCATTGCATCGCCCAGCGCTTCCATCAGCATCAGCCTGTTCGGCAATCCGGTCAGCGTGTCGTAACGGGCCAGGTAAGCGATCTTCTCATTCGATTCGCGCTGCTCTGTGACATCCGAACCGACCCCGCGGAATCCGATATAACGGCCACTTTCGTCCAGCTTCGGCGTGCCAGACAGTTCCCACCAGCGTTCCTGCGCGCCAATAATGACTTTGACGAACAGGTTGGAAAAACTCTCACGCCGTTTCAGCCGATCGGCAAGATCATGCAAACTGGGCGGAAACTTGCCCGTTTCCCACGCTTCCCCTGCAATCAATTCAAGGAACGGCTTACCGTCGATTTCGTCCGGTTCGCGCCCAAGCGCAAAGGCAAAGCGCGGCGAAACAGACCGAACACGGCGCGAGGTATCAACCTGCCACAGCCAGTCCGCCTCACTTTCTTCAAATTCGCGCAGCAACAGCGAGACCACTTCGCTCTTTTCCGCAACGCCTGCTTCTGCAACGCGCGCGGCAAGATAAGTGCGCGCGCCATCCAGCGTGCCGATTATCAGCAGGACCGCAAATACCCCGACAATCGCCGCCATGGCATAAGCCCCGTCGACCGCCAAAACGGCCATGCTGACAAGGCCGTTTATCCCTGCGAAAATCAATGTGGTGATGGGCACTGGCGCAAGCCACAAGGCCGTGCCCGCCGCCATCATGGACAGTGCAGCCCACAGGCCAAGATGCGTGACCATCGGCGTTTCTGTCGGAAACAGCGCCATTGGCACAGCCCAGATAAGCGCAACCACCATGAGAGCGCCTGCCTGCTGACGCCACTCTTTCCTCCCCATCTTGCGATGATCGGCGTCAGCAAGGTCACTGTCGATTTTGGCTGAATGATAAAGTGCAGCCGCCAGCGCCAGCGCCCAGATACCCAAAATAATGAACGACACCTCAGTCGCAAACAGCCTGATGACGAGCATCGCGGCAAGGGCGTTGGCGAACAATCGCCCCCGCGTAATTTTAGCGAGGTGCGAGTATTGCAGGCCGCGCAATCGCTGCCAGTCGCCCTGGTCAGGGGTCACGAATCCCCAAAGCGCCAGTGGCGGCAGTTTTGCAGGCAACTGCGGTAAATCTGAACGGTCCTGTGTCACACCCCTGCGATTACGCAGGAATGGTTATGGAGCCGTAAAGGATGGCAGGTGTTTTTGCAGTCGAGAGACGCAAGGCATTAGCGTCGGCCACAAGTTTGCCATGACCTCACCGGCCATGACGAAAATTGCGGTCAGTCGCGCCGAAAAATTTTTCCGTAACTGATTAGTGGGAGAGCAACTCTGCCGTTCTTTACAAAAGGGGCCACAACCTTCTGTATATCTGCTGATAGCTCACTGGAACGTTCATATAAAATATCAAACTTCTCACCATAAGCCTGTGACAGGAAGTGATATAGCAGATTTTGTGGTCTGACTTTAAAAACAGCGCGCGATTTTACCAGGTATTCAGGAGAAAATTTGACATTCTCCATTTTTTCTCTCGTATCAAAGGCACCCTTTTCATAATTATCGACTATTTGATATTTATGTGCAATTTCATTCAATGTCTTTATAATATCCCAACCGGAATACCAGTAGGTAGAGCAGATCACAAACTTGCCACCCTCTGCCAGGTTTGCATCGATCAATCGTTGCAGACTGTCTGGTTTGAGCCAATGTAACGCCCTGCCAATAACAATATGGTCGACAGGCGCAGGTGCAGCAAACCCGTCGATATTCACATCGCAGCGAGCATACTCCACCCGGTCATGAGGGCGCGCGTGAGCCAGCATCTCTTCCGCGCCGTCAATCGCATATACCTTTCGTGCATGTTCGGCCAGCGGGACTGCGAGCTCCCCTTGCCCGCAGCACACGTCAAGCAACGTTGACTGCGGAGTGATCGAAAGTTTTTCAACAAGTGCGGGAAACAACGAGCGCGCGTAGGGCGTCCGGTATTTGTAGAAAGGCGCCTGCTTGTCGTGCGCCTTGAGGATATCATAATCGACTTTCATGTCGAAAACTCCGAGGTATCTTGTGGGCCGCCAACACCCGAAAATGGTCGCCCGCGCTCTTTCGTCGCAAGAGGCAGCGATACAGTCCGAATCTGGAAGATAGTTGTCGCGTTATTCCACAGTCACGGACTTCGCAAGGTTACGCGGCTGATCAACGTCTGTCCCCTTGGCGCAGGCGACATGGTAAGCCAGCAATTGCACCGGCACCGCATAGACCAGCGGCGCGATCAGCGGGTGAACTTTGGGCATTTCGATCGTGGCCATGCAGCCATCGCCCGCTTCGGCCAGGCCTTCGGCATCCGAAATCAGCACGATCTTGCCGCCACGAGCGCGCACTTCCTGCATGTTTGACACAGTTTTTTCAAACAGCGGACCTGATGGCGCGAGAACGATTACCGGCACAGCCTCGTCTATCAGTGCGATCGGCCCATGCTTCATTTCGCCCGCAGCATAGCCTTCGGCATGGATATAACTGATTTCCTTAAGCTTTAATGCACCTTCAAGCGCCAAGGGATAGTCCGGCCCGCGCCCCAGATACAGCACATCGCGTGCTGGCGCGATCAGATGCGCCATGTCCGCAATTTCATCATCGTGGGCAAGGGCTGCATTGAGCGCCGCTGGCGCCTCTATCAGGTGCTGGACGATTTCAGCCTCCTCGGCTGTATCCATACG
>JAGREQ010000271.1 GCA_020446465.1 Novosphingobium sp.
CAGGCGCAGTGCCGGGGCCGGTTTGCTTTGCGCGCGGGGGGGCACGGCCAACAGTGGCCGATGCCAATGCCGTGCTTGCGCGGATTAACCCCGAACACCCGATCGGGCTGACCAACATCGACCGGCTCGACGTGGAAGCGGCACGTAAGGCTCTGGGCGACCTGGGGGTGCAAATCGGGCTGGACCCGGAAGAAACGGCGCTGGCTATCCTCACTGTCGTCAATCAGACCATGGCAGGGCGCACGCGGTTGCTGACGGTTGAACAAGGGCACGACCCGCGTGACTTTGCGCTCGTTATCTTTGGCGGTGCAGGTCCGCTGCATGGGGCGGCAATCATGCGTGAAGTCGGGATCAGGACGATGATCCTGCCGCCGCATCCTGGTGTGCAATGCGCGCTTGGCTGTGCGATTGCCGATATCAGGTACGACATGTCGTTGACAGTGGAGCGTCCCGTTGTCGATGTGGGACGCGCGTTTGCACGCGATGCACTGGCCGCACAACGGGCGGAAGGCGAAGGCAAGCTTTCAATTTCTGCAGACGACATTGCGAGCACTGCTGTCGAACATGTTGCCCACATGAGCTTTGCGGGCCAAATTCACAGCTTGCGTGTGCCAATTGAGGCAGACTGGACTCCGCATCGCATGGCGGAGGAGTTCCGCAAGGTCTACGCGCAGGAAAATGGCGCTGGCCCCGGCGATTTGCCTGTGACGCTGGTCAGCCTCAAAACCACGGTGCATGGCCATCGCGGACAAGGCGGCAGTAGCCCGACGGATGAGGTCAGCGGTTCGCCTGAACCATCGGCACGGCGGCACGTGCGTTTTGCCGAATGGCACGATACGCCGATCTACGCGCGTGAGTGTCTGAAGCCGGGGCATCGGTTCAACGGCCCGGCGATTATCGAGCAGGAAGATACGACGGCGGTGATCGAACCGGGAATGCACGCCTGGGTGGATGGTTTCGGTAACGTATTGGTGGAGATGTGCGATGACTGACCCCGTTACGCTGGCGGTTGTGCGCGGCGCGCTTGAGCAGATTACCGATGAAATGGACCTGCACCTTATTCGTGCGGCGCTCTCTCCTATTATTTCCGAAACCAACGATTGCGCCCATGGTCTTTATGACCCCGAAACGGGTGAAACGATCGCACAAGGCAGTTACGGTTTGCCACTGTTCCTCGCCAGTATGCAGTGGACTGTGCAGCGGGTAATCGCACGAGCGCGCGAGAATGGCGGATTCCGCGATGGCGACTTGTGGTTTGTGAACGACCCCTACATCAGCGGCACGCATCTCAACGATGTGGTGCTGGTAAAGCCCGTGTTCGTTGATGGCGAGTTGTTCGCACTCTTTGCCAACACTGGCCACTGGATGGATATGGGCGGGTCCGTGCCTGGGGGCTGGGCGCCATCGGCCACGGAAATTCATCAGGAAGGCCTGATCATTCCCCCGCTCAAGCTATGCGAAGAAGGGCGCTTCAACACCGCATTGCTGCACCTCATTCAGGCCAACGTCCGGTTGCCGCAGCAACTGGAAGGCGACCTGACGGCCATGATGAACGTCTTTTCCGTCGGTGCGCGGGGACTGAATGATCTGATTGGGCGTTATGGCGTCCCGACGCTGAAAGTCTGCATCGAAGAAATCCTGGACAGGTCCGAACGGCAGATGCGGTCCTACATCGCAGATATTCCGGACGGGACTTACAGCTTCGAAGACTGGTTCGATAATGACGGCGTGGACGATGTGCCTTTGAAAGTCGCGCTGACGATTACCGTGGTGGGCGATGATTTGCGCCTTGATTTCAGCGGAACCGCGGAAAAGGCGCGCGGACCGATGAACATTTCGGATAGCACGACCATGTCGATGTGCCTTGTGGCAATCAAGCATGTGTTTCCCGATGTGCCGATCAATGGTGGAGCGTTCCGCCCTATCGCCATATCCATTCCGCAACCCAGCATACTGGCGGCGCAATATCCGTCGCCTGTTGGCGGAACGACCGATGTGACGCAGCGTGTCGTCGATGTTGTGTTTGGTGCCTTGGCGCAGGCTATTCCCGATCTGGTGCCTGCCGCGCCGTTCGGGACGACAGGTGTGCTGACTGTTACCGGAAAGCGCGCACAGGACGGTGGGTATTTCGTGGCTGTCTATCCTTATCCCGGCGGCTATGGCGCAAGCGCGCAGACAGATGGCCTGGTGAACGGCACGCCGCCCAGTTCGATGGCGCGTTTCATGTCCGTTGAAATGTCGGAGCATCGTTATCCGGTGCGTTTCGAATACCTTGCCATTCGTGAGGAATCGGGCGGTGCAGGCGCGCATCGCGGTGGTTGCGGCACGGCATACGGGATTGAGGCTCTGGCTGATTGCACAGTCAGCATCCTTGGTGATCGCGTTGATTATCAACCTTTTGGCGTGCAGGGAGGGCAGGCAGCAGCACCCAATGAGGTGAGGCTGGTGATCGACGGCAAGACAGTGGTGCCGCCAATGCGTAGCAAGGCCGAAAAGGTGGCCCTTACAGCAGGCGACCGGATCCGCCTTGCTTCACCCGGCGGGGGTGGTTTTGGCGATCCACGTGTGCGTGATGTTTCTGCGGTGGAGGCTGACCTCAACAACGGCCTTATTTCCGCGGAAACAGCAAGCGAAGTCTATGGTGTCGTTATCGCCGGTCACACGGATATCTGCGGACGAACAGTCTATTCCTTGAAGGCAAGGGTATAATCACGCGCGCCGTAACGGCTCAATACGAACGGCACCCGGAATGGATTGCCCTGCCTATTGAAAAGGGGCGGCAGACCGAAGCCCGCCGCCCCTTCCAAAATCCGTTTTCTTGCGGATTAATACCTGAAGGAGAATGAAGCGCCATAAATTGTGGGCTTCATCGCCATGCTCCAGCGGGCATCGCCGTAATAAGTCGGTGAATTGAGCTGATACTTGTTGAACACGTTGCGGCCATAGACAGTGACTTTCCACTGGCCGTCATTACCGCTTACGCCTGCCCGGAGGTCGACCGTTTCGTAAGACGGGATTTCAAAGAATTCAGCCCGCAGCACGTCGTTCTTGAACGTGGCATTGGACTTGCCCTGATAGAAGAAAGTTCCGCCGACAAACGGTTCCAGATCACCCATCTGCCATTTGTATTGCACGTCGGCGTTGGCCATGAAGTGCGGCGTATACGGCAGTTGCGACCCCTTGAACTCGCCCGTCCAGCCCTGGTTGTTGAAGACCGGGAAATTGCCTCCGTCGGTGACAAGCTGGGTGAAAGTCTTGGTGACCTTGCTGTCGAGATAAGTCGCGCTGGCAGACATCGTCAGGCCATCGACTGGTTCTGCAAACA
>JAGREQ010000272.1 GCA_020446465.1 Novosphingobium sp.
GGCATCAATGGCTTGCAGCGCTTCGCGCTCCAATGCGCGGCTACGGTCCAGATCCGCACGCAAGGCAGCCGTGCGCTGTTCAACTTGCGGTAGCGCAGAAGACAGCACGGCCCGCGTATAGACCAGATCACGCAAAGAGCCGGGCTGAAACAGCGACAGCACCAGCGGGCGCCGGGAAAGGGTCTGGAGTGCTGCCGTCAGGTGGACAATCGGTTCCTGCCTTTGCGCCAATCGCGCCTTCAGAACCGCGCGTTTTCGGGCAATAAGCGCAAGGCGCGCTTCGCCCGTTGCAATGGCGGCTTCGGATTGCTGGATACGGGCGGCCATGGCTGCGACCTGCCGCGCTGTGGCATCGGCGGCCTGCCGCGCACCGGCGGCCTGCCGCTGCAAACTCTCCGCCTTGGCCCGAACCCGTTTTTCTTCCTGCAAGGCGCGGTTCAGCGCGGCCCTTGCCGTTTCAGTGCCCGCGTCAGTGCTGGCATCGGACGAGGGTTGCGCGTTCAGTGCCACGCCTATTGCCCCCGGCACGAACAGCGCCAGCGCGCCCAGAAGGCCAATCTTCACAAACAGCGGGAAACGGGCAGTTCTCACGCCTGCTACCCTGCCCGATGATAGGGGTGGCCGGCAAGAATGCTTGTCGCGCGAAACAACTGTTCCAACAACATGGCCCGCGCCAGCAAATGCGGCCAGGTTGCAGGCCCAAAAGCATAGAGCAGGTCAGCCTCGTCACGCGCGGCCTGTTCATGCCCGTCGGCTGCCCCCAGCATAAACCGCGCTTCGCGAACGCCATCATCGCGCCATCGGCCAAGAAGGGCCGCAAACTCTTCAGAAGAAAGCTGTTTGCCCCGTTCATCCAGCAGGACTGTGCGACACGGTGTTTGTGCAGCAGGGATATTGCCGCCCTTGTCCGGCAGTTCCGTCAGTTTCAGCGGCCACGTGATGCGCTTTGCATAACGCGCCACCAGCTCTGCTTCGGGGGAGCGGGCAATTTTGCCACGCGCTATGACATGCAGACGCACCCGTCACCTCCCCACAGCGCAGCACTTTGCAGGCGCTGCCCGAAACACTTCCCGTCCGGTTATACTTGGCCGGTCGCCCCGCCTTGCCCGCCGTCACCGAAGCCCCACATCCTTTCCAGGTTGTAGAAGCTACGCACTTCGGGGCGGAACAGGTGGACAACGACATCCCCCGCATCGATCAGCACCCAGTCCGCCGCAGGCAAGCCTTCAACACGCGGCGCCGGATGGCCGGCCCGCTTGATACGCTCCGCCAGTTTCTGCGCGATTGCGGCCACTTGTCGGGTTGACCGGCCAGACGCAATCACCATGAAATCGGCGATGCTTGATTTGCCTTCGAGCGGAATGGAGACAACCTCTTGCGCCTGATCTTCGTCAAGAGAGGACAGCACAAGGGCATGAAGAGATCCGGGTTCCGGATCGACGCCCGCAAATGCGTCAGCCGCGCTGGCCGCATTCCCGGTTTGAGAGCCGGCAGTTCCCGCCGGCATGGTCTGCGCGTGGTTCATCGCAGTTGGTCACGCTCCTTCAAATGGGGTTGGCAGGCACGAGACGGTGCACGCCTCACGCGGCGGCCCCTTCCCGTTCGGCATGGATAAGATCGTGCGTTACCTGATCGCGGGGCGGCGCGCCTGTAAACCGCGAAGCCCAGTCGGGATTCGCACGTCGAATGGCTGTGGCCGATCGTGGATCAGGATCAAAACGCAATTCTATCAGCGCCGGTGCGCTCCATTTACCCCGTTTTCGAAAACTGGCTGCATCGGTTCTGAACCGCCGCATCCAGGCCATCGCAGGGCTAGCGACAGCGGCAACATCATAGCCCGGTCGCGCAATAACCGCAATCGGCATCGTGCGAGCGATACCACGCCAGTTTTTCCAGCGCGTGAACTGGGCGAGATTGTCTGCCCCCATAATCCAGACAAATCGGTGCTTTGGCCATCGCCGCTGCATGGTGCGCAAGGTGTCGATAGTATAGGGTGAGCCGAGTTTTCTCTCCAGTGCGCTGACGCGAATCGGTGCATTGCGCGCCTGCTTTTCAGCAGACCGGAAACGGGCGGCAAGCGGGGCCATGCCATCTTGTGATTTCAGCGGATTGCCCGGTGAAACCAGCCACCACACTTCATCCAGCCCCAGTGCATCGCGCGCAAACATCGTGATGCGCCGATGGCCACCGTGCGCGGGATTGAAACTGCCCCCCAGCAATCCGATTTTCACGAGCCAGCCGTCATTGTTCAGGGGCGGGTCTGCCCTGAGCCGCGCACTTGCCATTTATAAGTGGTCAACCCTTCGGCTGCGACCGGCCCGCGCGCGTGCAGCCGTCCGGTGGCAATCCCGATTTCGGCTCCAAGGCCAAATTCACCGCCATCGGCAAACTGGCTGGACGCATTGACCATGACGATCGCGCTATCGACCGTATTGAGAAACTTCTCCGCCGTCGCGTTATCGTCGGTGACGATGGCATCGGTATGCCCGGAACTGTGGCGCGCGATATGCGCCAATGCCTCATCAAGGCCATCGACAATCGCAACTGAAAGCACGGCATCAAGATATTCTGTGTCCCAATCTTCCTCGGACGCCGCTGAAATCCGTGAATCCAGCGCTTGCGCCCGGCCATCCCCGCGCAAGGCACAGCCCGCATCGATCAAGGCACCGACAAGCGCCGCGCCATCGTCAAACCGGGCATCGATCAGCAGGGTTTCCATCGCGCCGCAAATACCCGTCCGACGCATCTTGGCGTTAAGCGCAATATCGCGCGCCATCTGCGGATCGGCAGCAGAATGCACATAAGTATGGCAGATGCCGTCAAGGTGCGCGAGCACGGGCACACGCGCATCGGCCTGCACACGCGCGACCAGCCCCTTGCCCCCGCGCGGCACGATCATGTCGATCAACCCGGCGGCTTGCAACATCGCGCCCACCGCCGCACGATCCTGCGTCGGCACCAGTTGCACGGCATCGGCAGGCACGCCGCCTTCGGCGAGGCCCCGCGACAGCGCCGCCAGGATTGCACGGTTGGAATGGACGGCCTCACTGCCTCCGCGCAGCAGAACCGCATTACCGGCCCGCACGCACAGGGCAGCAGCATCGGCGGTCACATTGGGGCGGCTTTCGTAAATGATGCCGATCAGGCCGATCGGCACCCGCACCCGCGACAGGACAAGTCCGTTGGGCCGTTCAACCCTGTCAATCACTTGCCCGACCGGATCGGGCAAGCTCGCCACTTGTTCCAGCGCCCCGGCGATGGCGTCAAGACGACCGTGGTCCAGCCGCAAGCGATCCA
>JAGREQ010000273.1 GCA_020446465.1 Novosphingobium sp.
TCATCGCCGCCACTTCGGCCTGAAGTGCCACCAGCCGGTCGCGCAGTACCGGATTGTCGATCGCGCGACCCTGGCCCAAACGCTCTTCCTGCATCAGAACGATCAGTGCCTGCAGCCGGTTTTCAAGCGCGTCGGGATCGCCCAGCATTCCGCGCTCATGGCCAAGAGTTGCGTTCGCCACGAACCAGCCCTGGCCCCGCTGGCCGACGATCTGATGCATGGGGACCCGGACATCGGTAAAGAACACTTCGTTGAATTCGGCATGACCGGTCATCGTCTTCAAGGGGCGAACCTCGATGCCCGGCGTGTCCATCGAAAAGATCAGGTAGGAAATGCCGCCATGCTTGGGCGCGTCAGCTTCGGTCCTGACCAAGCAGAAGATCATGTCGGCCTGCTTGGCGGTGCTGGTCCAAATCTTCTGGCCATTGACAACAAATTCGTCGTTCTCGATGTGCGCGCTGGTCTTGAGATTGGCGAGGTCCGACCCGGCACCGGGTTCGGAATAGCCCTGGCACCAGACAACATCGCCTTTCAACGTGGGTTCGATCCAGCGCCGTTTCTGTTCCTCGGTGCCGAGTTCGAGCAGAGTCGGCACGAACATCGAGATTCCCTGATTGGAAAGTCCGCCCGGCACCCTGGCCCGCGCAAATTCCTCTGCGATGATGCGCGATTGGAGAATGTCCGGCTCCGCTCCATAGCCGCCATACTCCTGAGGGATCGTTCGAGCGGTATACCCATGCTCGATCAACAGCTTCTGCCATTCGACCGCCTTGCACGAAGGTCGGGCCGCCCGGTCAGAAGAAGGCGGAGCAAGATGGCTGTGCGCTTCGATAAAGGCCCGCACCTGCTTGCGGAAGACATCGTATTCGGGTCCATATTCGAGATCCATGGCGCTTCTAACTTTCACTCAGGCGGAAAACAGGAAGGCGGAAGTCCTCACCGATCAGTTCGAACTCCACTACCACCGGAAGGTCGAGCGCAAGACGCTCGTGATCGCAACCAACCAGCCGCGTGGCCATGCGCACCCCCTCTTCCAATTCAACCACCGCAGCCACGAAGGGGATGTCGGCGGCAAAAGCCGGGTGGAGGGCCTGGTGGGTTACGGTCCAGGAAAACAACGTGCCCCTGCCGCTGCTGCGTTCCCAGGAAAATTCCGGCGAGCCGCACTTTGCGCACATATAGCGCGGCAAGTGGCGGAAGCTGCCGCAATCGCCGCAGCGCTGGAAATAGAGATGGCCGTCCTGGCACCTCTTCCAGAATTCCTGCTCAACCGGGTCTTGTGGGCGCGGTCGCGGCTTGGGAGGCACAATCTGCGCGGAGGGCCGCATTGTGGGCGGCAGATCGCTTTCGCTGCTCATGCAAACCTCCTGAGAATGGCGATGCTGCCGTCGCCGAGGTCGCCCCAACCGGTCACGAGGCCTGTCTGCGCTCCCGGCACCTGGCGCTCGCCGCAGTCGTGACGAAGCTGACGCACTGCCTCGACCACGTGGTTGAGGCCCCAGACATGCGCCTCACTGAGCAAGCCGCCATGGGTGTTGATCGGAAAGCGGCCACCCAGCTCAATCTGGCCGTTGGCGACGAATTCTGCCTGTCCGCCTGGTTCGCAATACCCCATCGCTTCCAGTTGCAGCAAGACGACATAGGTAAAGCAATCGTAGATCTGCAGGAAATCCATGTCTTCGCGATTGACGCCAGCCATATCGAAAGCGCGCGGGGCGGCATAGCTAAGGCCGATCTTGAAGGGATCGGGCCGCGACGGGATGTCGTCGGCGGGATAGGGGTGGCCTTCCGCGGCACCGGCGATGCTGACGGGCACATGGGGCATATCCCTGGCCCGATCCATTCGCGATATGACAACCGCGCAGGCCCCATCGGTTTCAAGGCAGCAATCGTAAAGGCGGAAGGGCTCGGATATCCAGCGCGCTGAATGATAGGCTTCCGCGTCGAGTGCGCGCCCATAGGTAAAGGCGCGCGGATTCAACTGCGCGTGACGACGGCAGGCCAGCGCGACGGCCGCCATCGCATCCGCGCCCACACCGTAAAGCTTCGAGTGGCGGGTCGCCAGCCAAGCATACATCTGCACCGGCAGGAACACACCATAGGGGATGTAATAGCCCTGGATGGTATTGGTCAGCGTGTTCATGTTCATCGCCCGAGTGGGCGGGGCACCCGGCTTGGACCTGAGGGCGGAATAGCCGTTCCAACCGAGCGTAACCAGCACGTGATCGCAAAGCCCGCTGGCAATCGCCATCGCAGCGTTCTGCAGCGCCGTCGTCGGGCTGGCGCCACCCATGTGAACGGTGGCCGCATAACGCAGCACATCAATGCCGAGATTGGCGGCCATTTCCTCCGAGGTCGTATAAATCGGCGGCGGCACCATGCCGTCGATATCGGAAGGTTTCAGGCCGGCATCCGCGATGGCGCGGCGCGAGGCTTCCAGCATCATGTCCACTGCAGTCCGTTCGGCGCCCTTCACGAATACGGTTTCGCCCACACCGGTTATGGCGGCCTTGTCGGCAAAGGATAAGGTCTGTGAAGCGTTCATACCGCGTCCCCGTCTTGCCGGAATTCAGGAATAGAATCTGGCATCAGCCAGCGCCCTTTCAGCCCCGCCGACAAGATCGCGCATGACCTCTGCCGCTGGACGGATCGAATGGACCAGACCGATTCCCTGCCCCGCGAAGCCGGGCATGATATCCTTGCGCTGAGCCTTGATGCCCGAAGCTATGACCGGCCCTGAAATCATCGACTGGTAAGGCATGGGAAGCGGCTCCTTGCCCGCCGCAACCCAGGCATCGGCCCATTTGTTGCGGATCATGCGCGCGGGCTTGCCGGTCATGGAGCGGCTGACGATGGTATCTGCATCGCCGCTTTCGGTGATTGCTTCCTTCTGAAACCGTTCGATGCCGGCTTCATCCGTTGCCAGGAACGCCGTTCCGACCCACGCGCCCAGAGCGCCTAGCATCATCGCCGCAGCGACTCCTCGGCCATCGGAGATTCCACCCGCCCCGATCACCGGAACCCGGTCCCCCACAGCATCGACCACTTGTGGAATCAGCGAGAAGGTTCCGATCGGGGAGTTGTGTCCGCCGCCATCGTGACCTTGCGCAACAATCATGTCGATACCGGAATCGACCACCTGTTGGGCATGTTTGACCTTGCCGATCACCGCCATGACCTTGGTGCCATTCGAATGAAGGCGGTCCATCCACGGTCAGGGATTGCCGAGGCCGGCGGCATAGACTGGCACCTTTTCCTCGATTACAACTTCCATCTGCGCCTCGAAAAACTCCCAC
>JAGREQ010000274.1 GCA_020446465.1 Novosphingobium sp.
CACTTTCTGGTTGATAGAGGCGTTGCATATTGCCGGGCGCGATGCCGAAGCGCGAGGGCTGTTCAAGGCCATGCTTTCCCATCGCACCCCATCGGGTTTGCTGTCGGAAGACCTCGATTTCGATACCGGGGAACTATGGGGCAATTTCCCCCAGACATATTCGCTGGTCGGCGTCATCAACTGTGCAGGGTTATTGTCAAAGAGCTGGGACACAATTCGTTGAGCAGGCTTGTTGTCATATCAAACCGGGTGGCGGTGCCAAAGGCGCGGGGCGCAGCAGGCGCGCAAGGCGGGCTGGCTGGCGCCCTGCATGCGGCATTGCGTAAATACTCTGGAATCTGGTTCGGCTGGTCGGGCGCAGAATGTACAGAGTTTACGGGCGACATTTCAATACGTCGCGCCGATGGCGTGACGACGGCCACCGTCGATTTGCCTTCGCAGGACATCGAAGAATACTACAACGGCTATGCCAATTCGACCCTGTGGCCGCTGTTCCATTACCGCATTGATCTGACCGAGTTCGAACGCGAGTTCGGCAAGGGTTATGAGCGCGTGAATGAGCGTTTTGCCGCCAGCATCGCCCCGTTGATAGAAGAAGACGATCTCGTCTGGGTGCATGACTATCACCTGATTCCGATGGCTGGCGATTTGCGGCGACGCGGCATCAGGAACCGGATCGGCTTTTTCCTCCATATCCCGTGGCCTCCAACCAGATTATTCGTTTCGCTGCCCTTTCATGAACGGCTGGTCCGCACGATGCTGGATTATGACTTGATCGGGTTCCAGACGGACGAATGGCTGGAAAGTTTTCTTCATTATTGCCGCAAGGAACTGGGGGCAGAGGTTGACGATGACACTGGCCGCATTGTCATCGACGGGCGGACGGTAACGGCCCGCGCTTATCCGATTGGCATCGATTACGATCATTTCATGGCGCAGGGCGAAACTGAAGATGCGCGCCAGGCCCAGGAACGGCTCACCTCATCCACCCGGCACCGCACAGCGATGATCGGGGTGGACAGGCTGGACTATTCCAAGGGCTTGCCCGAACGGATGGACAGTATCGGCCGTTTTTTCGATACCCACCCCGATCTGGTGAAGCGTCTTGTCTATATCCAGATTGCGCCACCTAGCCGTGAAGATATTGAAAATTACCAGAAGATCCGCACTCTGCTGGAACAGAAAACGGGCCAGATCAACGGCGCGCGTTCAGAGGTGGACCTCGTGCCAATCCGCTATGTCAACAAGGGCTATTCGGCGGCCGAACTTTTCGGCTTCTATCGTGCATCGAAAATCGGCCTTGTCACACCGCTGCGTGACGGGATGAATCTTGTCGCCAAGGAATACGTTGCAGCACAAGACCCTGACGATCCGGGTGTGCTTGTCTTGTCACGCTTTGCCGGTGCCGCCCAGCAATTGACCGAAGCGCTTCTGGTCAATCCGTTCAGTCCTGATGATGTCGCCCATGCCATACGCGTGGCGATGGAAATGCCATTGGATGAGCGCAAACGCCGATGGCAGGCGTTGAACCACACTGTTCGTGAAGAAAATGTCATAGTCTGGACAGAACAATTTACGCATGATCTCGCGGATTTTCAGCCTGTGTAATGGCGTGAAAGAGGCTGCGGAAAGGCAGACTTGCGCAACGCACTTGCAGCACGGTGCCTCCACTGGCATTGGGGCGCCATGGAAGACGGACGGATCACACCGCTTGAAGGCGTTCACAATTTCAGAGATTACGGTGGTTATGGCGTCACGAATGGCGGCAGGTTGCGCAAAGGCCTGCTTTTCCGTTCAGGACAGCATACCAACGCGACTGACCGCGACCTTGCCACTATAGGCGCCATTCCGTTTGCCGCCATCGTCGATCTTCGCGGCGGGCCAGAGCGTGCAAGTTACCCCTGCCGCAGAGCGCCGGGGTTTGCTGGTGAAGTGTTCTTTGATGATCGCGACTCGGCATCTCTTCCGCCGCACTTGCAGGGCGATCTTGCGTCAATGAACGAAGACGAAATGCGCGAAAGAATGCGCGAGAATTATCGCGGCCTGCCGTTTCGTTCATCCATTGCGACCATGTTGAAAACCTATTTTGATGTGCTGGGCAAGGCCGAAGGCCCCAGTCTGATCCACTGCTTTGCAGGCAAGGACCGGACCGGCATCTCTGTCGCGCTCCTCCACAAGCTGGCGGGTGTCCATCCAGATGACATCATGCACGATTATCTGCTGACCAATGAAGCCAGCGACCGGCGTAAACACATGGAAGAAATCGGTGAGTTCATGCAGAGCCGTTGGGGCAAGATGAGCGAAGCCGGGCTTTATGTGATGAGCGGGGTTTATCCCGAATGGCTCGATGCCGCGTTTGATTCCCTGCTGGAACGCTGCGGATCGTTCGATGCCTTTTTTGCAGAGCGTGTCGGGATCGACGACGCCAGGCGCGAAGCGATTCTGGCGCGGTTGATCGAAAGCTGAAGGCGCGGCTGTCGCTTAAGCCCCGCGGTCATTGAACCTCAAAGGAAGTTACGGACTTCTTCCATGAATCGGTCAAACTGGTCGTGGTGTAGCCAGTGCCCGGCGTTTTCGAACTCAACCAGACGGGCGTTCTGAAACCGTTCCAGTCGGCCATCCTCACCGGGACTGGAGAAAAAGCTGTCCTTTCCCCACAGAAGGAGCACCGGGCAGGTAATCGCGCTCCATAGCCCCATGATGTCCTCCACGCTTGCGGCGTTAGGAGTCCAGACATTGAGGTAGGGGTCGAACTTCCAGCTGAAAGAGCCGTCTTCGTTGCGATAAACACCATGGATTGTCAGGTGTCGGGCCTGTTCAACCGTCAGATAATGGTTTTCTGTTTTCATCCGGTCATAGGCTTCGCGCAAACTCGCATAACGCCGGGGAGTGCGCCCGGATGCCTTGCGGGTATCGGCGATCCATTCGCGCATCTTTTCGGGAAATGACTTGTCCGGCACGACAGGGCCATCCTTGTCGCGCGTGGAAAAGCCCAGTCCTTCGATATTGACCAGCTTTTTTACTCTTTCAGGGTAAAGGCCGGTGAAACGCGCGGCTATATTCCCGCCCAGCGAATGCGCGATGATCGAAACCTGATCGTAACCGAGCGATTCGACCAGTTGCGCAAAATCGTAGGTGTAGGCGTTCAGGTCATAGTCCCCGTCCGATACCCACTCGCTATCGCCGTGGCCGCGCAAATCGGGGCAAATCACATGCCAGTCCTTGCACAGTTCCTGAGCAACCCAGTCCCAGCTGCGGCAATGATCGCGCCCCCCATGCTGCAGGATCA
>JAGREQ010000275.1 GCA_020446465.1 Novosphingobium sp.
CGGTCAGGCCAAGAAGGACAAGCAAGCCGCCAAGGCCAAGCCCCAGCCACAGGTGGAGCCTTCGCACCCAATGGCGCAGCCTGTCCCCCTTCTGCCGCATCAGTAGCGCAGCCTTACGCTGGCGGTAACATTGCGCCCATTGGTCGGGCTGTGCAGCGTTTGCGCGCCGTCCCACCAGACATATTCGTAGTAGTCGCTGCCGATGTTCTTGACCGCTAGGCCCAATTCAATCCTCTCGTTCAGGCGATATGAGGCGCTGGCGTCGAAGACCGTCAGTTCGCCCCACTTGCCTTCGGCGTTGGCACTGGTGAGGTAATAGGAGGACTGGCCGCGCCCACTGATGGACAAGGTCAGTACGTCGATGGGCGACCAGTCGATCCCGCCCGACCACAGCCAGTGCGGCGTATGGTCGATCTCGTTCCCGGCAAATTGCGGCGTGGCTGGCGCGGGCGTAGTGATGATCGCTTCCTGCCAGGCGATTGCGCCCCAGATGGTGAGGCCGGGCATCGGACGAACGCTGGCCTGCACATCGACACCCCGGCGATCCGTCGCGCCAACATTCTCGAAATCACCAAGCGCATCGTTCAGCTTGCGCGCAATCTCGCCCGTGGCGCTTTGCTCCCAATAGGCCACGCGCCCTTCGAACAGCTCGCCCAGCCGGTATTTCGCGCCGAGCTCCCAGCCTTCGTTGATCGAAGGCGCGAGATCCACGGCGCGCGGTGGAATCAGGTAGGCTCCCGACCCAAGCCCGATCTGGAACGTCTTGCCCCAGTTGCCGTAGAGCGTCAGCCCATCAACCGGAAGGATGGCGACAGAGAGCTTGGGCTGGTCGATACTGCCATAATCATTGATCGGTGCGCTGGTGGAATTGAGGCGGTTCTCGAAATTGCCGCCAACCCAGTCGATCCGGTAGGCAGGCGTGATGCGCAGCCAGTCGGTCGGTTCGATAATCGCCTGAACATAGGCCCCGCCTACAGTGAGGTCGAACTGCTGATCGCGCGTCTGGCTGGTCGGCACTCGCTCGACCGAGAGCCAGCGCAGCGAGCGGTTGTCTTGCCACTGCACGTCACCGCCCGCTTCCAGCATCAGTGCCATTCCGCCAATATCGCCATGCCAGTGCAAGGCGCTCGACAGGCCATAGTGATCTTCCTGCGTCAGTCGACGCTGCTGTGAAGCGCCAGCGGAGAACTTGACGTAGCGATCGTCGCGCAAGCGGTTGAAGTAGGCGGCGCTCGACCAGTCGAGATGGTCGGAGAAGGACACATCAGCGGTCAGCGCATATTGCTGCATGTCGCGCGTATCGCCATCCGACACGTTGTAAGCGTTGGTCATGCGCGGATTGACGCGGCTGTCGACAAAGGTGAGGTAGCCCGGCTCCTCTGCATCTGCCTCGTAGTAGCGGGCAATCGCGCCCAACTTTACATCTTCGCCCAACCTCACGCCCCATCTGCCCGACAGGCTGAGCCGCTGCGTATCGGAATGATCGCGGTATCCGCTGCTGTCGCGGTAGGCGATCTGGTAGTTCTGGGTGATGTTGCCGGTCTCAAGCCCGGCGACCAGTTGGCCTTCATAGGTATCGTAACTACCGACCGACCCGCGCGCATCGAGATAGATGCCGCCCGAACGCGTGACGATATTGGCGCTGCCCGCAATGGCGTGCAGACCGTAACGGGGATCGGAGGTCCCGCGTACGACTTCGATGGTCTCGATGTTCAGCGGGAACACCATGTCGATATAGGGCATGTTGCCATCGTTGCTGTTCGACGGAATGCCATCGATCAGCAGCTTCACTGCGTTGATGTTCCCCTCGCCGTTGAAGCCGCGCATGGAGAACTTGCCGCTGGTCGTGCCCTGGTTGAAGTCGGTCACCTGGATGCCCGGCATCTGGCCGATGAGCTCGAACGCGTTATCGACATCGGATCCTTGCGCGACATCGCCGCCCATCCGGTCGACCGAGGTCAGGACATTGTCGCTGCTGCCTGCCATGCCGCGCGCGGTGACGACGATCTCGCCTACCGAGAAGCTGGTATCAGCGCGGCGGTTGGTTTCCTGATTGTCGTCCTCGCTGGCGTGAGCGGTGACGGGCATAGCAGCCAGCGCAAGCGCCAGGGCAGAGGACGTGAGAAGTTTGTTCATGGGAATGGCCCCGTCAGAATTGTCTGTAATGGAGATGCGCAGGCGCGCCTTCACTCTCGGCAAAGGATTGCAAAGACGACCGAACGGCGACGCAGAATTGGCGTGCGCGTGCTTGCACGCGGCTTCGCCAGAAGCGTCAGGTCAGAATGTCAGACAGTCGCCGGGGGACCGCGCAAAGGCGGGCGAAGGTGCGCAAGCCGCCGGAAGGGCAGGCGCTGCGTTGGAGCAAGGCCGAGTACGAGAATGAAAGCAAAGGCGAGCGCAAGCAATGACGCGTCGGCACCGCCAACAGCAGCCAGAGTGAGCCCGGAGAAGGCGCAATGGCCATCCTTCTTTGCGCCATCGGAATGTTCTTTGCCACTCTCCTTGTTAGGAATGACCAACTGCATTTGCTTCAGGCCATTCGTCGCGTCAGAGCAAATCGAAACAGTCAGAACAGTGTCGCTGGACGCGGACACCATGAAGCCTGCAGGGAGCACAGCCTTGATGCAGAACGCCAGCACGAGAAGCGCCATGGCAACATGGCGGTGTTCTCGAATCAAGGCGCGAAGCGTTTGCATTGGTGTGCGCAAATAGATTTGCGCTCGGAAATTGTCAGCACGAGATTTGCACGGAAGACGTAACACCAGAACAATAGCAGCCCCACGCCTCTATCAGTTACACGCGCGCACCCGGATTCTCCGGCGTGCCGAGATTGGTCGTGCGGCGATAGGCGGCCTGCACAGCGTCGGGCGTCTTGTGCGCCAGCGCCGCCTCGACAACTGCATTGGGGAAGCCTTCGTTCGCAGCCCAGTCGGTGAAGCTGGAGCGGAAGCCGTAAACGTGGAAAGGCTCCTGCATGTCACGCATAACCTTGAGCAGCGTCATGTTGGACATCGCCTTGCCGGTCATCCCGGGGAAAGCCACTACGGCTCCTTCCATTTGGAAGGCGTCCGCCTTTGTGAGAACCGTTAAGGCCACTTCTGAAAGCGGCACGATGTGCGCCTTGCTTCGCTTCATGTGCTCGGCAGGGATTGTCCAAAGGCGCTGATCCAGATCGAATTCGTCCCATCTTGCGAGCCGTACCTCTTGCGAGCGAACGCCCGTCAGAATGAGGAGGTCGAGCGCAAGACGTCCGTAAGACGGCTTGCGCCGCAGCGCGGTCAG
>JAGREQ010000276.1 GCA_020446465.1 Novosphingobium sp.
GTGACAATCACTTTCGGGCCGGGTCCGATCGTGAACAATCGCGCGCGATGAGCGGTAGATCGGTCGGCCCTCATTGCGGTACCAGACGTTATGATCACCACCGAGGCCGGTGTTTCCAGACCATTCATATCCGGGCAAAGCCAGAAATACACCCTCCTCATTGAATTCGGCAGTCAGGTCATTGAGGGCGTCCCAGAAGGCGTCTGAGATCTGAAAATCATTGCCCTGATGGCCAATGATATCCAGAAAGGATCGGTACCTGGCGAAGTGGAAATACTCGCGCGCGCTGCCCGATCCTATCGTCTCCCCACTTTGACCATGCATGTCGGACCAGTAGTGGCCGAATTCGGTATCCTCTTTGATCCGCAACTGGTTCGAACGGGTCAGAAGCGCACCGTCCCGTAGCACGTCGATGGTGTAGTCACCCTCCGTCTCGACGGTAAGGTTCTCTATGACGGCGGAAAAATCCCCCTTCAAAAAGGTGATTGTGTCGGGCAAGCCGTTGATTGGACGGTTGGACACCAGCTCAAGTTGACCAACGAAACGGTCGGACGGATTGCCCCACCTGTCCTCTGGTTTGACCGCGAACCGAAACGGTTCACCTGCTTTTCGTAGCGTTGGAAGCAGGGATTTCCACACGCTCGGAAGGCCGGGAACGATCTGCACCGTGGGTTGTGCCGCCTCCTCTAGGGGGGTGTAGTCGACGGTCGCGAAGGCATCGACGGTCACGCGAAACTGGAAGCTACTTTCAACGTGGGTTTGCATACGGACACCTGGAGACCCTTCCCGCTGATCGCCGATGTGAAAAGTGACCTGATCACCCGGTTTCAGGAATTGTTTGCACAAGACCGTGATACACAACCCCCAGGGCCGCAGGTTGCGTTTATAGCTGAAATCCGCTTCGATCGATGCGTCGTTGGACGTTTCTACCGTCAGGTATCCCGGCGCCTTGGGATCTGTCATTTGCAGCGGCGTCATGTCGGAATGTGTCCGGAAAGCGACTTTCAGGCCCCCTTGATCATCGATTCCGAATTTGCCCGCTGTGTAAACGAGCTTGAACCCTGTCCAGGCACCGGCCTCCACTGGCGTAGCGGGAAAAATCTCGGCGCTGCCCATCAAGTCGCGGCGATAATCGTGGTTTGGCATATTGAACTTTCACTTTGCATGCAAAAGCGACTGTCAGTGATTGCTGATATCGGTTTCAGCCAAGGCGATTTTTTGCGCCATGATGTCGCCGCGCATATTGAGCGTCGCAAACATCTGCTCTGCCCACATCAATGCACCTGAAGTCAATAAAAACACCTCCGGGACAATCATCCATTCCGTGATCCAGACACCGCCCGCACGTTCGTGCTGATGCAAGGTCACCTCGCCGATCTGTTCTGAGCGTTGGCGCCCAAGGCGCGCAACAGCCTCGCCGAATTCAGAGGCGCGCTGGTTTCTTTTGTGCGTCATCGAGGAAGAGGCTCCCTTGCGGTCCCCGTAGCCTTCCAAAAACTCGCCGATGTCGGAAGAACATAGTAAGTTAACGTTGTGTGCGATCTTGCAAAGGCTGGCGCATAGAGCGCCGCAGGCGGTCACGATTTCGGCCACGCCGTCGCGAGCGTTTTGCCAATGCGGATCGGCGCTACCCAAGTTCAGGGCATCGGCGACGCAGGTCTTCACAAGTTGGCCAGTTTCACCCTCGTACTTGCGCAAATCCCCGACCGGGCCGCCAATCTGAACCATCAGGCCCCGCCCGGCAGCGTCCACCAACGCGGCATTGCGGCGGGCGAGCTCCTCCCGCCAGACTTCCAGCTTCGTTTTGAGCAGTATGGGCAGTGCATGCTGGCCATTTGTGCGCCCGATCATCATTGTGTCCGGGTGAGCGGCGATATGGCATTGAAGATGCCCGGCAATCTGGGCGAGCATCGCGTAGACTTCCCTCAAGCCCTGTTGCATCTGCATGGCCAGGGCGGTGTCCATGATATCCTGTGTTGAGGCCCGATAATGGACATACGCGGCAAAATCGGCGCCGACCAAGCTGCGCAGCTGTTTCACCAGGCCGACGATCGGTCGCCCGACAAGTTTCATTTCCTCCAATAGCGCTGCCGCGTCCAGATCAGACGCGGAGAGGCTTTCGATCTTTGCTGCGGCCTCTGAGGGGATCAGCCCGACCTCTGCCTGACTTCGCGCCAAGGTTTGCTCGACTTTAATCCACGCTGAGATGGTTGCCTCTTCTGACCAGATTTGACGCATACCCAACGTCGAAAAACTGTCGCGGTAAAGGTGCCAGTCAAGCATCGCCAAGCCCCCCTTCGGTGATCTTGCGCTCTTTCAGGATGCCGCGGATGCGGAACCCCATCGCGGTGAAGCCTATCAGTAGGAAAAGGGCCGCCACGGGGCGATGAACAAAGATCATCAGTCCGTCATCGGACAGGAGTAGCGACTGGCGAAAGGTTTCCTCTGCACCCTTGGCAAGCACATAGGCGATGACGAAAGCCGCGACGTTGAAGTCGAATTTGCGCATCAGCCAGCCGCCCAGACCGGCCAGCACCATGACCATCACGTCAAAGAGCGACCCCTTTGCCGAATAGGCCGAGATGAAGGCCGTGAGAAAGATCGTCGGATAGAGGATCTGCGTCGGGATACGCAGGATAAGGCCCGCAACGCTGCTGGCACCGAAATAGCCGATCACCCCGTAAGCGATGATACCGAGAAGGCCGCAGGCGAAAAGCTGGTAGATCAAGTCCTTAGAAGTCAGGAATAGAGTCGGCCCGATCTGAATGCCGTGGATCAAAAATACGCCCATCAGGATCGCACCAATGGTGGAGCCAGGAATGCCCAGCGTCAGCAAGGGTGCCATTGACGGGCCCGAGACCGCATTGTTGGCGGATTCAGGGGCGGCCACGCCTTCCAACGCGCCATTGCCCCACAATTCAGGGTTCTCGGCGCGGCGCTTGCCCTCACCGTAGGAGATGAAGGCCGCGATAGCCGATCCAAGCCCCGGCAACGCTCCGATGCCCGCGCCAATGAAGCCGCCGCGGAAGACGTGAGGAAGACAGGGCTTGAATTCTTCCCAGGTCAGGGCGCTGTCCTTAGGGTCTTTGCTATGTTTGACAGGTTCCAGGCCACTGTTTTTCTGTTCGAGTTGCATGAAAACTTCGCCCAGAACAAAGACGCCGATCATCAGCGGCACGAGGCCAACGCCGTTCGACAGGTCCAACAGCCCAAACGTGTAGCGCTCCTGGCCTGAGATTGGGTCAAGCCCAATCATAGAGACCAGAACGCCGATGAAGGCGC
>JAGREQ010000277.1 GCA_020446465.1 Novosphingobium sp.
AGTAGACACACACGATGCTCAACTCGCTGGCACGCTTACCCTCTTCCTCGATCATATAGGTAAGCTTGTCGTCCGGCATGCAAGCGCCGCCATTCTGCTCCTTGCACGCGCGCAACTCACGCAAGCTCAACTCCAGTGCATCATGATAATAATTGATGAGGTTAAGCCGGTGATCCTGATAATGGGTGCCCAGCTGCTCGATCACATCCGTACCCTTGGCTGGTGAAGCCAACACGAACGCGGCGAACAAAACGGCCACGCTGGAAAAGAAAGACTTCCGCATCATTGCCAAATTGGCCCCCCATCTTTTTCTACAGATGAGATTAACATACGTCCGTCCCGATCCGCAAACTCTGTATAGGCAGACCCGTTTCCGGATACAATATATTCAATCGCCCTCACTCTCACCCCACAACCACCTTGCAACCCCAACCGCCAGCACCGCGCCCGCCAGCTGTGCCACAACAAAGCCCAGCACATTGCCCGGCGCTATGCCTGAGAAGCTGTCGGTCAGGCTGCGGCCCGCGGTTATCGCAGGGTTGGCGAAGCTGGTCGATGAGGTGAACCAGTAAGCGGCGGTGATATAGAGGCCGACGCTGGCGGGCACCCATGCCTTGTTGGTGCGGATCGTGCCGAGAATGGTCAGCACCAGACCGAAGGTTGCGATCCCCTCGCCCAGCCACTGGCCGGTGCCGGTACGCGGCTTGGCGGAGAATTGCCACACGGGCAGGTCGAACATCACATGCGCGGCCCATACCCCGATGATCCCGGCAGCGATCTGCACCAGCACGAACAGCGCAATCGCCCAGCCGATCACGATTACGCCAAACCCGCTGCTCACCAGCCAGTCCTCGCCGGTCCAGATGCCCGCCTGCACGCCCAGCGATCCCAGCGCCATGAAGCCGGCGACCGGCCCGAAACTGGCGGGGCCAAGGTCCTTGTACCCCATCCAGCGCGGAAAAACGGTGAGCAGAAATCCGAATACAAAAGCGGGAAAAATCAGAAACAGCATCAACGGGCCATGCAGCAACGCTGCGGGCGCCTGCGTTTGCGGAAGCAGGGACCATCCCAGTTGCCGCCCCGCCAGTTCGAGTGACCACCATGCGGCCAGCAGCAGCAGATTCACGGATCCGACCAGAAAGGCCAGTCTGTGCGGCGCGGCAAACAGGATGCCTGGTCCCGGCGTTGATGGTCTCATCTTGTTCTGCTCTGGCAATGTTCGCGCAAGTACTGCTCCAGCACATGCGCATGATTGATGACCGGATCGTGAGCGGCATAGAGCAAGGTCACACCGTTTTTTGAAATCACGGCGCACAGATGCTCCACCGCATCCGGATTGGCGTCGAGTTCCTGACGGTAGCGTATCTGAAACTCCTGCCAGTTGTCCCGATCATGCCCAAACCATTTCCGCAATTCGGTAGTGGGCGCGATCTCCTTGTACCATTCGTCCAATTGTGCGTCTGCCTTGCTGATCCCGCGCGGCCATAGACGGTCAACCAGCACTCTGGTCCCATCATCGGCGGAAGGCAGGTCATAGATGCGCTTGATCTGAAGGCGTGTCACCTTACCCTCCAAAATACAACCCGGCCTGACAGATCAGGCTCGGGACCAGGCTACAGGACAGGCCGAAGGCTGTCATCGCCATATCCGGCAACATGGTCTGACGCGAACGCGCTTCAAGGCTGGCCGCCCCCTGTTCGGTCCCTGGCACGCTCCGTGTTACCCTCTTGCCTGCCGAATCTGGAACCTGCCCGGATCATCCCTATATTATCGGCACGAAAGGAAATTTGTGCCAGCCAAACCGCCCCCCCGAAAATCGCGTTCCCGCGCCGCAAGAGATGCGGCCGACGTCACGCCCCATCCGGCCCATGACACCCTGCCATCGCGGGAAGACATCCTCGCTTTCATCGCGCGCGAGGAAAAGGACGCGCATGCGCGCGGCCACAACGGTCCGCTCAAGATCGGCAAGCGCGAGATCGCCCGCGAATTCGGCATCCGGGGGGCGCAGAAGATTGCGCTCAAACATCTCCTGCGCGACATGCAGGACGACGGAGCTATTGAAAAGCGTGGCAAGCGCATGCACAAGGCCGGCGAACTGCCGCCCGTGGTGCTGTGCGACATCACCGGCCGCGATGCCGACGGTGAACTCCTCGCCACCCCCGCCGAATGGCAGGGAGAAGACGGCGAAAAGCCGCCACAGATCGTGATTCTCGCCCGCAAGGTCCAGCGTGGCGAAAAAGTCCCCGGCGTTGGCGATCGCGCCCTCGTGCGCTGCGCGAAAATGGGCACGCACCACAACAGGGCGCAATATCAGGGCCGCATCATCAAGGTGCTGGCGAAGTCGCGTCCGCGTGTCCTCGGCATCTACCGTACCCTGCCGTCCGGAGCCGGCCGCATCGAACCGGTTGACAAGAAGCGGCTGAGCGACGATCTCGACGTCATCCGCGATTCCAGCGTCGAAGTAGCGGACGGCGACCTCGTTTCCGTCGATATCCTCAAGACCGGCCGCTACGGCCTGCCGCGCGCCAAAATACGCGAACGCCTGGGCCGCGTGGATTCGGAAAAGTCCATCGCAGCCATAGCCATCCATACCCACGGCATCCCGGACGCCTTCAGTGAAAAGACGCTGGATCAGGCGCGCAGGGCCAAGCCCGCCGCCATGCGCGCGGGCAGCTACACCCGCGAGGACTGGCGCGACCTGCCGCTCGTCACCATTGATCCGGCCGACGCCCGCGACCATGACGACGCCGTCCACGCCTGCCCGGACGATGACGAGAAAAACAAGGGCGGCCACATCCTCACCGTCGCGATCGCCGATGTGGCGGCCTATGTCACGCCCGGCAGCCCGATGGACCGCGAGGCCCTGGAGCGCGGTAATTCTGTCTATTTCCCTGGCCAGGTCGTACCGATGTTGCCGGAGCGCATTTCCAACGACCTGTGCTCCCTGCGACCGCTTGAGGACCGCCCGGCCATGGCCGTGCGTATGCGGATCAAAGCCGACGGGCGCAAGATTGGCCACAGTTTCCATCGCGTCATGATGCGCTCGGCGGCCAAACTGGCCTACGGTCAGGCGCAGGCCGCCATTGATGGCCAGAGCGACACCATTACCGGCCCGCTTCTCGACGGCGTTCTGAAGCCGCTCTGGAACGCCTACAAAGAAAAAAAAAAGGCGCGCAGCCAGCGCCATCCGCTCGATCTCGACCTGCCGGAACGGCGCATGGTTCTCGACGAGGACGGAAAGGTCGACCGGGTCATCGTGCCGCCGCGGCTCGATGCG
>JAGREQ010000278.1 GCA_020446465.1 Novosphingobium sp.
GTTATGTAACGTCTGTGGATGCAAGGTTGAACAACGGTTCGTCCAGTCTGGCCATCTGCACAGCCGCATCCATCAGGCCCGCCATCACTTTTCGCAGCACATTTGCAGCGGACGGTGTATCTGCCATTTCCCCGAACACATTTTCCACGCAGGTCTGGAGTGCGATCAGCGCAACCTTGTGGATGTCCTGGCGGCCGCGCAACCGGGTCAGGGTATCGAATATCACCTAAAAATTTTCCGTTAGAAGTAACTGAGGCAACCCGTTCTTCGCGGCGTCACTGCAATGTGCGGATCGGATTCCTCTTTAACCACGACCAGATTCACCAGGTCGCCCATAGTCTGCCAATTGCCATCGCATTGGCGCAAGGCGGCTTCGATGGCGAGATTATCGTAGCCACCACCAATGCGCGGATGGCTAACGAAGTCAGGCGAATTGCAGGGCCACTGCTTGAAACGCATATAGAACATGTGGAGCTAAAGCCTTCGTCTGCGACCAGATGCCTTGATACAGTGTTAAGCAAGTTCGTTCCTGCAGCCAAATTGCTCATATATCGGGATAATATCGCATTTTTCCGTTCGCTGGATATCCTTGTCGTTGCAGAAAAAACATCGCTGATACTGAAGGATCATTATGGGCTGCATCACCTGAAGATTGTCCACACGAGGCACGGTGCAGGCGACAGGGCAATTGGTTTCAACGCCGAAAGTGCGCGATTTGATCATGTCCTGTGTTCTGGCCCCAAAATAAAAGACAGGCTGGTCCAGTCTGCAGGCGTACCTGCCGAGAATATTTCCGTCGTCGGTTATCCCAAGTTTGATTTGGCACGCGATATGCCGCGCCATCGGCTTCTTCCGAGGTCGGAAAAAGCCGTGCTGTACAATCCTCATGTCTCGCCACACTTGTCATCCTGGTATAGGCACGGGCACAAGATACTCGATCAGTTCATCGAAAATCCGCGCTATGGATTGATCTTTGCACCGCATGTCATGCTGTTTGAACGGCCATTCGTGGTGACTATCGACAAATTGACGATTGACAGAGCTGGCCAAATCCCAGCCCGGTTTCTTCGTTGCGATAACTTCAGGATTGATCTTGGCAGTCGCGCATGCACCGACATGACTTATACACTGGCTTCAGACATCTATCTCGGTGATGCGAGCAGCCAGGTTTACGAGTTTCTTATCAGGCCGCGCCCCTGCATCTTCATCAACAGCCACAAACACAGATGGCAAGGCAATCCAGACTTTACGCACTGGACCATGGGCGAAGTTATCGACCATCCAGACCAGTTAAGCATCGCGCTGGACCGGGCGGAGGAGATGCACGAAAAAGTTTATCTGCCTGTGCAAAAGCGCCTGTTTGAAGAAAGTTTTGACCTTTCCGATACCGCATCGTCTGTGCGCGCGGCGGATGCGATCATGCGCTTTGCCGGGCACAAGACAATAAACCTGTCCCGCCATAGCTTCGCTTCTGCTGCTTGATTGCCCGGATTTTCGGTTCTAACGCCACGATGAGTATGGGGCCTGCAATGGTTCATTTTTTCGCTGGACACCCGAAAACCAACGTGGCCAACAATCAAAGGCAATCGACAAGCGCCGTCCGGCGAATTTTTTCGGGGATCGGCATGGTTCTGGGCGGCAAAGCCGGCGCAGGGCTTCTCAGTCTTGCCTATATGCTGCTGGCCACCCGCTTCCTTGGGCCATCGGATTACGGCGTTCTTGTACTTGTTCACGCTTACGTTGCGACCGTTTGTGGCATCGTTGAATTTCCGGCATGGCAGGCGATTGTGCGCTATGGCGCCGAGGCGGAAAAAGCAGGGGAGCCGCACCGTCTTGCGCGGTTGCTGCGGTTTGGGGCGGTGGTTGAACTGTCTGGCGGTGTCCTCGCAATCGGCACTGCAATGCTGTTGGTCCCCTTTGTTGGACCACACCTGGGCTGGTCGGCAAAAGCCATGGCCTTTGCCCCGTTCTATGCATTTGCAGTTCTGGGGTCGGTAAGGTCGACACCTGCCGGGTATTTGCAGCTCCTTGGCCGGTTTGACCTCATTGGCCTGCACAATCTCGTCCAGCCGTCTGTCAGGCTAGTGGGTACGTTGGTCGTTATTGCCTGTGCATGGGGGCTGAAATCATTCCTTGTAGTCTGGCTTCTCGCCGCGCTGTTCGAATTTGCCGTGCTTTGGGCAATGGGTTTGTGGTTTGCGCTACGCAATCTGGGAAGCGCACTGATTTACCCCGAACGCGGTGCCGTAACAAAGGAAAACGCCGGAATCTGGCGCTTTTTGGCTGCCAGTAATGCCGATGTGACATTCAGTGAGCTGGCGGCGCGTGCAACCCCACTGATCGTTGGCTGGATTTTGGGGCCAGCAATGGCAGGACTTTATGCCGTAGCGCAGCGCGCAACTGTCATCATTGCACAGCCCGCCCAGATATTGGGGAATACCGCCTATGCCGAACTGGCGCATATCGTTGCCGCTGGCGAAGGAGGGCGCACCCTTCGGCGCACGTTGACCAAGGTGGTTGGTATCGGCCTTGGCGCTGCAATCCCCGTAGTGCTGGTGGTTATGGCCTTCCCGCGAGAGATTGTTCATATCCTTGCCGGTTCGGAATTTATCGGTGCCGCACAAGTCATGGTCGTGATTGTTGTGGCCAGGGCCATGTCCCTGATAGGCCCGCCGTGCAGCTCTGCGCTGGCGGCGCTTGGCCAGCCATCCCGCTCCATGGGCGCCAACATGTTTGCCAGCCTTGTGTGCCTGCCGGTCCTGCCATTCGCGCTGCATCGCTTTGGCCTGATCGGTGCGGGATATGTGGCTGTTCTTCAGGCGGCACTGGGCAGCACGTTACTGGTTTACCTCGTCTGGCAAAGCAGTCTGCGCCGATAATGTCGCCGCCAATTGCCCCCCGGATCGCTTATGTCATCAACTCCGTGGAAGGTGGCGGAGCCGCGTCGCCAGTGCCCGCTGTGACTGGCATTTTGCGTGATTGCGGCGCGGCCGTGCGTATTTTTGCGCTGACTCGCCGGGATGGAAAGTCCCTTGCCGCAATGGAAGCTGCCGGGTTGGAGCCGCTTGTGCGGGATGGCGGTGAAACAGATCATATTGCAGCCATGCGCTGGATGGTGCGGGAAATTCGGGCATGGGGTGCAACGCATGTCTGGACCTCATTGAGTCGCGCAACGATACTCGGATTGCTTGCCGGTCCGCATCTGGGCCTGCCTGTGATCGCCTGGCAGCACGCCGCCTTTCTGAAACCCTGGAATAGACGCCT
>JAGREQ010000027.1 GCA_020446465.1 Novosphingobium sp.
CTAGCGGAGCAGTTTTTTAAGTTTCAGGTTTCAAGTTTTTTTTTTGGGTGTGAATAACCGTCCTTCCCAATTGCAGTCGCTGCCCCCTCCGTCAGGTCAGGAGCGGGCAGCGAGGCTACGCTCCCTTGATCAAGCGGTTTCTACGACTGGAATTTTGCCGATCTTCATCCGCCATTCCTTTGGCCCGGTTTGATGGACGCTGCTGCCCTGCGCATCGACGGCGACCGTGACCGGCATATCCTTCACCTCGAATTCATAGATGGCTTCCATGCCCAGATCCGCGAAGGCCAGCACTTTGGCAGCCTTGATCGCCTTGGACACCAGATAAGCCGCGCCGCCGACCGCCATTAGATAAACCGCTTGATTATCCTTGATGGCGTCAATGGCGATTTGACCACGCTCGGACTTGCCAACCATGCCGAGCAGGCCCGTCTGCTCCAGCATTTGCCGGGTAAACTTGTCCATACGGGTTGCCGTCGTGGGGCCTGCGGGGCCGACCACTTCATCGCGCACGGGATCGACCGGGCCGACGTAATAGATCGCACGGCCCTTGAAACTGACAGGCAGTTCCTCGCCCTTGGCCAGCATGTCCTGAATCCGCTTGTGGGCCGCATCGCGCCCGGTCAGCATGGCTCCGTTCAGAAGAAGCCGGTCGCCCGCCTTCCAGCTTTGCACATCTTCCGGCGTCAGCTTGTCCAGATCGACGCGGCGGGCCGAAGCATCGGGTGCCCAGTGCACATCGGGCCATTGCGAAAGGTCGGGCTTTTCAAGGAAACTGGGGCCTGACCCGTCGAGCGTGAAATGCGCATGGCGCGTTGCCGCACAGTTGGGGATCATGGCCACAGGTTTACCCGCCGCATGGCAGGGCCAGTCCTTGATCTTCACGTCGAGAATTGTCGAAAGGCCGCCCAGCCCCTGCGCGCCGATTCCTTCGGCGTTGACGCGATCGAAAATCTCGATCCGCAGCCGCTCAATATCGTTCTGCGGTCCGCGCGCCTTCAACTGGCCCATGTCGATGGGGTCCATCAGGCTTTCCTTGGCCAGCCTGACGCAATGTTCCGCCGTGCCGCCAATGCCAATGCCCAGCATCCCCGGCGGACACCAGCCCGCGCCCATCGACGGCAACTGTTCGATCACCCATTCAACGATGTTGTCGGACGGGTTCATCATCTTGAACTTGGACTTGTTTTCGCTGCCGCCACCCTTGGCCGCAACATCGATGGAAACGGTGCGCCCCGGCACCATTTCAACGGCAAGCACGCACGGCGTATTGTCGCGCGTATTGCGACGGGTGAAAGCCGGGTCCGCCAGGATTGAAGCGCGCAGCTTGTTATCCGCGTTGTTGTAGGCCCGCCGGACACCTTCATCGACAATGTCCTGCAGGCTTTGCGTCGAATCGAGCCGGCATTCCTGGCCCCATTTGACAAAGACATTGACGATACCCGTGTCCTGACAGATCGGGCGGTGGCCTTCGGCACACATCCGGCTGTTGGTGAGAATCTGGGCGATTGCATCTTTCGCCGCCGGGCCTTGTTCAGCCTCATAAGCCTCCCCCAGCGCCCGGATATAATCCATCGGGTGATAGTAAGAGATGTATTGCAGCGCATCGGCGACACTGTCGATCAGGTCGTCTTCGCGGATCGTTACCATGTCAGCCATGACGTTCGGGACTCCAGAAGCAAAAGGTGGGAGAATCGCTGTCTCCATAAGCAGGTGGCAGGCCTATCGTCAAAGGCCTTGGCGCGACGGCCCCTCTCGCCTAAAGCGATCGACATTTGCAGACGTTCCCATGGAACGAAACATGCGTGAAGGGGTTAACGAATGACGATGGCCAATCAGCAGACAGCAGATGGATTTGCAATTGCGCGGCGCGCGATGATCGATTCCCAGCTGCGCGTCAGCGGGGTCAACAATGACAAGGTGCTGTCCGCCCTCGCCCGCGTCGCGCGGGAAGACCACGTTCCCGCATCGTCACGATGCTATGCCTACATGGACCGCGCCGTGCCGCTGGAAAATGGCCGCCAGCTTGCCGCTCCGCTGTTCTACGGGCAAATGCTGGAAGAAGCGATGATCAGTTCTGACGACAAGGTTCTGGTCGTTGACGGTGGCAGCGGATACCTGCCCGCACTGGTCGCGCCGCTCGCTGCATCGGTGGAAGTCATCGACCCGGCACAAGCGACAAGTGCAAGCCACAAAGGCAATGATTACACGCTCTTGCTGGTTGATGGGGCGGTTGAACACTTGCCCGATTCGCTGACAGCACAGTTGGCTGACAAGGGGCGAATCGTCACAGGATTGGTCAGGAATGGCCTGACCCGGCTTGCAGTTGGCCGCATGAACGCTGGCCAGGTTTCGCTGGCCACGACGGCTGAAATGGGGATTCCGAGCTTGCCGGAATTCGCCGTGGAGAAGAGCTGGACCTTCTGAATATGTTTTTGCGTGCACGGTATTGTTTGTTCGCAGGTGCTGCTCTTGGCCTGCTGGTAACACCGATATCGTTTTCGCCCGCATACGCCGATACGCTGCGTGATGCGTTGGTCGGTGCATACAACACGAATCCCACATTGCAGGCCGCGCGGGCAGATCAGCGCGCGGTTGACGAAAATGTGCCCGTTGCACGTGCAGACGGGCTTCCTTCCGCCAGTGCGTCCGGCAGCTTTACCGAAAATATCTATAACAGCAGCGATAGCCCGCTCGCCGCCCGGCGCACTTACAATGCCGGCGCCACGCTGTCCGTCCCGATCTATTCCGGTGGCGCCGTCCGCAATGCCGTGCGCGCCGCCAAAACCAGAGTCGGGGCCGGGCAAGCCGACCTGAGAGCGACAGAATCCGCGATATTCAGCCAGGTTGTCGGCTCATATATGGATGTGATCCAGAACGAGGCCGTCGTCAGCCTGAATGCCAAACAGGTTGAGGTTCTGGACGTCAATCTCCAGTCGACCAGCGACAGGTTTGAAATCGGCAACCTCACCCGCACGGACGTTGCTCAGTCGCAATCCCGGCTCGAACTGGCAAAGGGCAATTTGCGCGCAGCACGATCCAATCTGGCGGCCGCGCGCGAACAATATATCGCTCTTGTCGGGCATGAACCGGGCAACCTTGCGCCGCCCCCGCCACTGCCCGGATTGCCGGAAAGTGTCGAAGAGGCCGTGACGATTGCGCTGGGAAGCAACCCGGATCTGATCGCCGCGCATGAACGCGCCGAAGCCAGCCGTTACGATATTGACGTTGCAGGGGCTGGCCGCATGCCCCGCGTCGAACTGTTCAGCACGGGCGATTATACACGGCAGGACCGTGGAACCGACCCGTCGCTGGAGACAGCCTTTCCCGCGTCCACTCGCAGCGCCGCTGCCGGCGTTCGTGCGACAATTCCGCTATTTCAGGGCGGTCGTCCCGCCGCGCTGGAGCGACAGGCCCAGTCACGGTCTGCTGCTGCGCTGGAACGCGAGATTGAAACCGAACGCAATGTGATCGCGCAAGTCCGCGCCGCATGGTCAAGCTGGCAAGCAGCGCTGGAGATCATCGATTCCACGCAAAGCGCCATTGCCGCCGCTGAACTGAGTCTCGAAGGCGTTACTGCCGAAAACAGCGTCGGCAACCGCACGATTCTCGATATCCTCAATGCCGAACAGGAATTGCAGAGCGCGCGGGTGCAACTGGTGCAGGCCCGCCGCAATGCCTACGTCGCCGGGTTTTCTCTGCTTGCGGCGATGGGCAAGGCAGAAGCCCGCGACCTCAACCTCGATACAGATGGTCCGCTGTACGACCCGCAAGTCAATTATGACCGCGTCCGGAACAAGATTTTTGACTGGTCTTTCGATCCTGACCCCAAGGCGCAATCCACACGCACCGTTGACACCGCACCGCAGAGCGGTTCAGTTTCGCAACCGTGACTGCAATCTGATTCACAGGATATCCGGTGATGACGTTTTTGGCGATTTGACACAGGGGCTTAATGGCAATGCAGCAACAAGGCGAACCGTCGGTCGAGGAAATTCTCGCGTCCATCAAGAAGGTCATTGCCCGCGACAATCGTGAAATCGCGATCAAACAGCGCCAGCGCCGCGAAAACGAGGGCGTTGTCGAACCTGCAATACCTCAGGAAGAGGAAGACAATGCCATTCTCGACCTTGGAGTCGAAGCGGAAATGATCGACAGCGACTTTGCCGATGATGACGGCGCTCCTGCGGCAAAGGACGCAAGCAACGAACCGCTCGTGACAGAAGCAGCACAAGTTTCCATGCGCGAATCGCTGGCTGCTCTTGCCATGCTGTCAGAACCGAGCGCACGCCCGCAAATCGTCCGGTCCGGCGAAACATCGCTGGAAGGCATGGTCCGCGAAATGCTGCGCCCGATGCTGGCGCAATGGCTGGATCGCAACCTGCCGGAAATCGTGGAACGCATGGTCGCGGCAGAGATATCCCGCATTGCAGGCAAGAAATCCTGATAACCGGGCCATGCGGCAAAGTGCCCCTGCATGACTGACACTTCGGATAATGCTACCCCCGCCGCTGCCAGCCCGGAAGAGCTGGAACGGGCCGCACTGGCGCTCAAATTCATTGGCGGCGATAATATCACTCGCCACATCTTTCTGTGCGCCGATGCCGAAAAGGCAAAGTGCTGCACGCTGGAGGAGGGGCGCAAGTCATGGGCCTACCTCAAAAAACGGCTTCTGGAACTGAGGCTGGACGGCAAGGCGGGTATCGCCCGGTCAAAAGTGGGCTGCCTGCGTATTTGCGTAGCAGGGCCGGTCGCCGTCGTCTGGCCGGAAGGCGTGTGGTATCACAGTTGCACACCCGATGTTCTTGAACGGATTATTCAGGAGCACCTGATCGGCGGCGCGCCGGTCGAGGATTACCGGCTTTACCCCGCGCCCTGACGACAGAGTGCATTTTGCCAAGATCAGTGGCGGGGGCGGTGTTTATTATCCCCCGGTGCCTTGTCTTCATCATTGTCCGCCAGCGGATCGATAATGGCATCGTCATGCCCGGTCCCGCTCGACAGGAACACCAGCCCCATCAACGCGGACATCAATAACATCGCCAGGCCGATCCCCAGCGCCGTCGCAATAAAGACATGGACCGAAACCATCCCGTTGCTTTTATACAATAAAGCCATGGCAATCGCGACAACGCCAATTGTCACCATCAGCATGAAGCGCATCAGCCGCCTGAAGCGCGCCCAGGCGTGCGCCGCGTTTTCGGGATCATCCAGTGGAGAAGGGGGGATCATGGACCAATTGATGGGCATAGTTCGCCGTATTGTAAACCCCGGTCAGGGTTCTGGCGGACGATGCAAAATCGTGTCATCATGGCCTTGTATAAAATCCGAACATGGGGAGCGAAGCAATGATGATGGTGTCCCAACTGCTTTCACAGCGTCAAGGCGAAGTCCTGACCTGCCGAAGCGACATGGCGGTTTCCGAGGCCGCGCGCATTCTGGCTGAACGCCGCATTGGCGCCCTGCCGGTAATGGATGGCGATAAAGTCGTTGGCATCTTTTCCGAACGCGACCTGCTGTACAATATCGCCAGTCACGGTGCTGGCACGCTCGATCGAACCGTTGGTAAAACAATGACTTCGCCAGCTATCACGATCGATGCCGAAACCGACGTAATGGAAGCGCTCAGCCTGATGACACGCCGCCGGGTCCGCCATTTGCCAGTGGTTGAAGGCGGCGCAATGGTTGGCTTTCTGTCGATCGGCGATCTCGTCAAACACCGGGTGGAGGTGGCCGAAGCAGAGGCGGAATCGCTACGCAATTATATTCAGACCGCTTGACGATGGCAGGCCTTGCCGTGTGCTGCACTGCACCCTAAGTTGGACGCATGACGCTACCCACCCCCACACTGACACCTGCTGCCGCTGCCCGTGTCGCTGCGATTGCCCGGAAACAGGCAAGGCCCGCCATGCTGCGCCTTGCAGTCGAAGGCGGGGGATGTTCCGGCTTCCAGTACAAGTTCGATCTGGCTGCAGGCGTGGATGATGACGATGCGATCAGCGAGACGGACGGGGTCAAACTCGTCGTCGATCCGGTAAGCCTCGATCTGATTGCAGGCAGTGTGGTGGACTTTGTCGAATCCCTGGGCGGTGCCGCTTTCAAGGTTGAAAACCCCAATGCGGCTGCCGGGTGCGGCTGTGGTTCCAGTTTCGGGATCTGAGCGCTTGCATTGCATCCCGCACACGCGCGAACCTGCATGAAAATCGCCAGTTTCAATATCAACGGCGTTCGCGCTCGTTTGCCTCGATTGATCGAATGGCTGGAGGAAACGCGCCCGGCCGTCGCCTGTCTGCAGGAAATCAAGTGCCAGGATGACAGTTTCCCGGCGGATGATTTTGCAAAGATTGGTTACAGCGCCATCTGGCACGGCCAGAAGGGGTTCAACGGCGTTGCCATTCTGGCGCTTGAACAGGAGCCGCAGGAAATCCGCCGCGGCCTTGATGGCGAAGCCGAAGATGTCCAGGCACGCTATCTGGAGGCTGACATTAACGGCGTCCGGGTCGCCTCGATCTATCTGCCCAATGGCAACCCGCAACCGGGCGAAAAGTTCGATTACAAGCTACGCTGGATGGAACGCTTGCGCGCGCGCATGGCCGAAATCTGGGATGAGCAGGTGCCCGCCGCGATGATGGGCGATTACAACGTCATCCCGCGCGACAACGACGTATGGTCACCACCAGCCATGGCAGATGATGCGCTTATGCGGCCCGAATCCCGCGACGCCTATTTTCGCCTGCTTTCGGATGGGTGGATCGATGCCATCGGTTCACGCAATCCGCAGGGCGGCGTGTGGACATACTGGGATTATCAGGCCGGTGCCTGGCAACGCGATCATGGATTCAGGATCGACCACGCACTGCTTTCACCCGAAAGCGCAGATCGGTTAGTCGCAGCTGGCGTTGATCGCACCTATCGTGGGCGCGAAAAGGCCAGTGACCACGCGCCCATCTGGATTGAACTCAGCGTATAATGTTGGGTGGCCGGCTTTTTCAGGCCGGCCCTGTCATCAACGATAGAAAACGTGGTTTTCTACAATCGCAACCCGCTGCAAACGCCAGCCCGGCGATACGTAACGGGCGTGGAAGAACAGGGCGCCCTTGGCCGGGCTGTCCCATGTGCCATCGTTGGCAATCTGTGCGATGGCTTTCGCTTCACGCCATGCGCGCGAGCTTTTGTTGATACGCGGCATTTTTCCGCCACGCACGAACGAGAATTGGGAACGCTGGAACACAACACCGCAATAGCTTGACGGGAAGCGTCCGGAATCCGCGCGATTGACGATAACCCGGCCAACCGCGAGTTGCCCTTCGAGGGGTTCACCCTTGGATTCAAAGTAAATAGCGCCAGCAAGGCATTGCATGTTCTGCGAAAGCTGCTGATCGGTCGGGGTCATGGCAACAAGCTCAGCCAGTGAGTCGGCATCAACCGTTGCATCCGAGGCTGTTTCGTCAGAAGTTTCGACCGGCTCTTTCCCGTAATTTTCGGGAAGGGGCTGCACAACGGCTTGTGCAGAAAATTCGGTATTGTCAGCAACTGCTTCATCGGCGGACACCTGCGTTTCTGCCGATACCGGGGATTCGATAATGTCGAAAATCGAATCCTGCGCAAAAGCGCCGGAACCTTCGGCGCTGAAAAGCGTAAAAGCAACTGTGGCGGCCACGGCAAGTGCGCTGGCCTGGTGAGTCTTGCGGCTCATGCAATCCATAGTT
Organism: Novosphingobium sp.; assembly: GCA_020446465.1. Classification (GTDB taxonomy): domain Bacteria; phylum Pseudomonadota; class Alphaproteobacteria; order Sphingomonadales; family Sphingomonadaceae; genus JAWKXU01. Next base: position 7,710 of record JAGREQ010000027.1, read on the forward strand.
CACGGCGGTTGATGGACCCTGACACAGGCTGGGAACAAGGCTGCATGTGGCGATATAAAGGATCGCCGCTGCCCTGAACCGGGAAGGCCTGCCGGCCACCACCCGTCTGCGTGCTAGCTGCTTCGACCGATCTGCCGAAGACGCCGCTTTCGCATTAGTGGTGGGCGGCCTCTATACTGCACTGCAACAAAGTCAACCTGCGGGGGGCAATTACAGGATGAAGCGTTCACTATTCGCGATATCCAACTCCACAATCCACAAATCGCTGTCCTGCGCTTTGCGTTTTGCCAGATAATCCTGAAAATCATGTTTATTTTCAGAATCTTGTGACCTTATCCTGGTCCATTTACGGCCACCGTCAAGATCGGGCATCCGCTCATAAAGATGTGAATTTTCACCATTTTCACAGCAGATTACCAGGATTGTGCCAGCATCACGTTCACCTTTTGCAAGAACGGTTGCGAAACCACCTTGCGCATTGACGGCCTTGACCAGTCCGCCAACCTCCAGATGTGCAGGCAGCCTGTCCACAACCTGTCAGCCCTCTTTGGGAACCCGATACCCCGGCAGCCCGGAAAGCGGGATATGTGAACGCATGAATGTGCCCGTTCCACGCCCGATTTCCTCACCTTCGGTATCGATCAGCCGCGCCTCTGCCACCAGAACACGGCGACGACCGCTGATCCACCGGCCCTCTGCGATGATCCGCTCGGTCTTCACCGGACGCGTAAAGTGGAGGTTGAAGCTGGTCGTCAGCAGAAACCTGTCGCTGACCAGCGTATTGGCAGCATAGAATGCCGCATCGTCCAGCATCTTGAAATAGATCGTTCCATGGGCAGCGCCTGCCGCGTGGTAATACCGGTCATCGACTGCAAAGGTGATGCGCGAAAGACCTTCACCCAGCACTTCCAGCCGGGAATCAAACAACGAATTGATCGGCGCGGATGCGTAAAGCTGTTCCAGCGCCCGCCAGTGCGGGGCCGCACCATCACCGCCCTGATCAGGCTGCATCACGATCTATGCTGTTGTTGAGCAATGCAAAAATTGCTTCTGCATCGCGGGCCTGCCCCAACATGTCGCGCGTTTCTTCGTGACGCACCAGCCGTGATACAGCGGCCAAGGCCTGCAGATGCTGTGCACCGGCATTTTCCGGCGAAATAAGCCCGAATACCAGATCGACCGGCATTCCGTCCGCAGCATCAAAATCAACCGGCTTTTCCAGCCGCAGCACAACAGTTGTTGGCCGTTTGACACCCGCCATGCGCGCATGGGGGATCGCAACCCCGCGCCCAAAACCGGTGCTGCCGAGTTTTTCACGCTCTTCAATACGTTCAAGAACGGTGCTTTCGTCAAAACCGTAAACGTCCGCAAACCGTTTTGCCAGCTGCTCCAGAATTGCCTGTTTGCTATCGACATCAGTGATCGCAACCGCTGCCGGCTTCAAAGAAAAGTTATGCGTCATTATTGCCAAATTCCTGCCGGATCACCTCTCTGGCAGACCGTGCCGCGCGGTGCGCGCAGGGCCTGTTCCCTCCCGTCCGATCTTGTAATGACCGGCATTATCGGACTGGAAACGACCCCGCGCAATCAGCGTGAGCGAGGCCTTAAGACGGTTCAACCCACCCGATCGAGCCATCCGGGCGGCGGTAGACCATATTATGTCGGCCAGTGCCAGCATTTTTGAAGAAAAGTGCGTTCGTATTGCGCAAATCCATCAGCATAACGGCATCCGAAACATTGGATTCGGGAATATCGATGCGGGTTTCGGCAATGATCGGAGGCGCATCGCTGGCTTCTTCAACGTCAGGTTCTTCCGCAAAGATCGTATAGGCAGCATCTTCCATCTGCTGCATATGGGCCGTTTGTTCATGCCTGTCTTTCAGGCGGCGTTTATATCGGCGTAGCTGCTTGTCGATTTTTTCGGCGGCCTGATCGAGCGCAAGGTGCGCATCCTGCGCCACCGCGTGTCCTTTCAGGAACAGGCCTTGCATGACATGCGTAACGATATCGCAACTGAAGGCATGGGCCGGCGCCTTGCCAAAAGTAACCGACGATGAAATGGCCTGGTTGAAGTATTTTCCAACAATGCCGTTCAGTCGTTCAGACGCGTGTTCCTGAAGCGCCGAACCAGTTTCGATCTGATGGCCTGAAACGCGAATGTCCATGGGGTGTTTACTCCTGCTAGATTACCACGCTGAAAAAACTGTCAGCTTTTCCAGAGCGGCGAATTGAGGGATTCCAGAAATTCGGCATGACGGCGCAATTCGTCTTCGCTCGCCCCGTGCGGACGAGCAGACCGAAAAACGCGTTCACGCCTGATTGTCATATCTTCAACGGCAAAGGTGGTTTCCTGCGCGGCACTCAGTTCAAGCCCGATCTGGCGGCCACCTGTTAATTCCACATAGAGCTGCGCCAGCAATTCGGCGTCAAGCAGTGCGCCGTGTTTCGTGCGATGGCTGCGGTCGATCCCGTAGCGGGTGCAAAGCGCGTCAAGCGACAGCTTCGCACCGGGATGCCTTGTCTTGGCGATTCTGATCGTGTCGATCATCCGCGCAGTGGAAATCGCTTCAAGCCCGCAAATATCCAGTTCTGCATTGAGAAACTTGAAATCGAACGATGCATTATGCGCGACGAGCGGTGCATCACCAAGAAAGGTGAGAAGCTCCTCTGCCCGTTCATGGAAGCGCGGCTTATCCGCAAGGAATGCGTCCGAAAGCCCGTGCACAGCCTCTGCTTCGGCAGGCATAGGGATGTCGGGATTGAAATAGGCGTGGAAGGTTGCGCCCGTGCTCACACGGTTGACCATTTCGATGCACCCGATTTCGACCATTCTTTCACCCGTAGCGGGATCAAGCCCTGTGGTTTCAGTGTCGAAAATTATCTCTCGCATCGTTCTATATATATTGGCGCGCCTTTGCCCGCTGGCAAGCAAAATACGTGCGTGGAATGGCGATTTCAGGCAATATCCCGTTCGGCTTTCACCTGACGCAATATTTTCACCAGTCCGGCGACCTCAACTCGTGTTTCCGCAAGCGACTGACCTGTATCGACAACATGATCAGCACGGGATCGCTTTTCAGAGTCGGGCACCTGCAGATCGAGAATCCGGGCAAACTTTTCTGGCGTCATTCCCGGCCGCGCAAGAACCCTGGAACGCTGCACATCAGCCGGAGCCGACACGACAACCACCCGATCCACTTTCTCGAACCCGCCCTTTTCAAACAGAAGCGGGATATCGAACACGACCAGATCCTGCCCTGCGTGTTCCAGCATGAAGACATCGCGCATCGCATTGACCGCCGGATGCACGATAGCTTCCAGCCGCTTGAGCGCTTCGTTGTTGCCGAAAACTTCCGCCCCAAGCCGCACCCGGTCCACTCCCGTGGGGCCTGTCGTGCCGGGAAACGCTGCCTCGATTGCCGGCAGGAGCGCGCCATCTGGCCCTTGCAGGATATGCACGGCTGCATCGGCATCGAAAACAGGCACGCCCTGTTCCAGAAACATCTCCGCCACCGTCGATTTGCCCATGCCGATGGACCCGGTGAGGCCAATGATAAGCGGGCGCGTCATCTGACAAGCCTTTTGCGCAAGGCCATGTCATCATCGCGTGGGGGAGGGGTATCAAAGAACTTCCCGAACGCCTCGGCAGCTTGGCCGATCAGCATCGAAAGCCCGTCAATTGTCCGCAGGCCTTGCGAAGCGGCTTCTTTCAGCAAGGGCGTTTGCAGGGGGTGCGTAACGATATCATAGACGACGCTGCCGGGGGGGACGTGGCTGAAATCAAGCATCAGCGGTGCCTGCCCGGCCATGCCCAGCAGGCTCGCGTTGACGACAAGATCAAGACAGCCTTCCCGATCATCGAAAGCAAAGTCTGTCGCTTCGGCAAAATGATCGAGATGAACGGCATGATGCTCACCATCGGGATCAAGCTCATCGAGCAATGCACGCGCCTTGTCAGGGTTGCGGCCTGCAACAACCAGGGTAAAGTTCTGGCTGGCAAGCGCCGTGATTACGGCCCGCGCAGCGCCGCCGGTGCCGATGATGCGGGCCATGCGAAACAGATGCGCTTGCGCCAGAATCGGGCGCAAAGGCTCCAGAAAACCGCCAACGTCGGTATTGTATCCTGCAAGAGAGCCATCGGGTTCAGGCACAATGGTATTCACCGCGCCCACTTTCTGCGCCAGCGGGTCCAGCCTGTCGAGCAGGGGCATGACTGCCTGCTTGTGCGGCATGGTGACATTGCACCCGCGCCAGTCGGGATCGGCGCGGCGGGCAGCGATGTAGTCGGCCAGCCCGTCAGACAGAACGTGGCAGGCGCGATATTCCGCGTCGAGGCGCAGGCGGTCTATCCAGAAACCATGAATTGCAGGCGATTTGGATTGAGCAATCGGGTCGCCAATCACTTCGGCATAAGCGCGCCCGGATGACGGGGGGAAGGCATTGGTCATTGCTCCAGTTCCCCCAATTGGCGAAGCTGGGCAAGGACAGGCAGCAGCGGCATCCCAAGCACGGTGAAATGATCGCCTTCAATCCGTTCAAACAATTGCACGCCCATCGCCTCTATCCGGAAAACCCCGACGCAGTAGCCCACTTCGGGCCATTCGGCATCCAGATAGCTTTCAATGAAAGGCTCCGACAAATCCCGGACATGGAGCGTCGCTGTCATGCAATCGGACCAGATAACCGAGCCATGGCGAACCAGTGCGGCGGCACTGTGCAATTTCATCTGGCGACCGGAAAAATATCGCAGATGATCGGCTGCGCTGTGCCGGTCAGTTGGTTTGTCGAAACGCTGGCCATCGACAGTCACCAGCGAATCGCTACCCAGAATGAGCTGGCCGTTATCAGGCGGTTCGATCGCCAGAGCCTTGGCCTTGGCAAGCGCGCGGGCGATATGCTCAGGCTCATTCGTGTCGAGACTTTCCTCGAACATGCGCTCATCAAGCTGGGCCGGAATTGCGACAAAATCCACGCCCGCACTCGTCAGCATCGCCTTTCGCGACGCGCTTTGTGACGCAAGGACAATCATGGCAGGCCGGGACTTCCCGCGGACGGACCGACTGCCTCACTGGCCTTGTCCTGCGCAGCCTTGCGCTCATTATAAAGACGCAGCACGGCAGCAGCCGTTTCCTCGATTGACCGGCGCGTCACGTCGATCACCGGCCAGTTGTTATCAGCAGCCATCCGCCGCGCCATTTGCACTTCCTTGCGAACCCGTTCGGCATCAACATAATCTGTCTCTGTCCCTTCATTCAGCGAAAGCAGGCG